>CAYLUL010000023.1:0-19458 GCA_964386835.1 uncultured Methanospirillum sp. | reverse complement strand
TCCCACCGCTGCGCTCTTTGGCGGGGGCCGGCCGATCGATGGGGGCCGCGCCCTCAATGACGGGTACCGTGTCTTCGGCAACGGCAAGACCTGGCGGGGGTTCGGTGCGGGTGTCATCTGCGGTGTCGCGGTGGGCGCTCTTCAGCTCCTCGCCCAGGGCCATCCGCTCCTCGCCCCCCTGCCAGCTCACACACCCTTCAGCGTGCTCGCCCTCTCAGTCGGCGCGCTCCTCGGGGACCTGGTCAAATCATTTTTCAAGCGACGGCTTGGCAAGGATCGGGGTGCCCCCTGGCCAATCGTCGATCAGTACGACCTGGTCATCGGGGCGTTCATCGTCCTCGCCCTGGCGGACTGGAGCTGGATCGCTGCGAATGTCACCCTCCCGGTGCTCATCTTCATCCTGGTGCTGACCCCCATCCTCCACCGGGGCATGAACCTGATCGGATACGCCGCCGGGATCAAGAACGAGCCATGGTGAACACACCTATGAAACCGGAACCAAACCCCATCGCAGAACGCCTCATCGCCTGTGGCGCCATCGAGTTCGGCGAATTCACGCTCGCCTCCGGCGCACAGAGCCCGTATTACGTGGACATCAAGACGGCCATGACCGACCCGGTGCTCCTCGGTGAGATCGCCCGGGCGATCGCGACCCGCGAGCAGTTCGAGCTGGTCGCCGGTGTCGCCGTCGGCGGGGTGCCCCTCGCGGTGGCCACCTCGCTCGCGAGCGGACGGCGGTATGCGATCGTCCGGAGCCAGGCGAAGGACCATGGCAAGGCGAACCTGGTGATCGGTGACGTCCGCGGCCAGCACGTCCTGCTCGTCGAGGATGTCACGACATCGGGGGGATCGGCCGTGTACGGGGTGGAAGAGCTTCGCCGAGCCGGAGCGACCGTGGACTGCGTGGTCACGATCGTGGACCGCGAGGGCGGTGCGGAAGGGCGGCTCGACGCCCTGGATGTCCGCCTGGTCCCGCTCGTCCGGGCGCAGGAGCTCCTTTACCGGTAAGAAACCGGCAATCGCTTATTCTCTCCGAACCCCTCAGTACTGGTAGGCGTACCTATGAAGTACCTGGTGGTGGGTGGCGGAGGACGGGAGCACGCGGTCGCAGCAGCGCTCGCCCGGCAGGGCGAAGCACGAATCGCAGCCGTGATGGCAACCCGAAACCCCGGGATCGCCGCGCTCGCCGATTCGGTCCTGCTCTCGAAAGAGACCGAGGTCGAGCGTGTCGTCGGGTTCGCATCCGAACAGTCGGTGGACCTGGTGTTGATCGGTCCCGAGGCCCCGCTCGAGGCCGGACTGGTCGATGCGCTCGTGCAGGCCGGGATCCCGGCGTTCGGCCCGACACGGGCAGCGGCGAGGATCGAGACCGACAAGGCCTATGCCAGGGATTTGATGGCACGGCATGGGATCGCGGGCTCCCCCGCCTATCGGCGGTTCTCAGACTGCGACGAAGCGGTCCGGTTCATCCAGGACCACCCCGGAGACCTGGCGGTCAAGCCCGTTGGCCTGACCGGCGGTAAAGGCGTACGCGTGATGGGCGAACAGGTCAATCGCGGAGGGGCCTGCGCCTATGCGCGCGAACTCGGCGGTCCGATTGTGGTCGAGGAGCGGCTGGTAGGGGAGGAGTTCACCCTCCAGGCCTTCGTTGACGGAGCCCACCTCGTCCCGATGCCCCTCGTCCAGGACCACAAACGTGCGTTCGAGGGAGACCGTGGTCCGAACACTGGCGGGATGGGGTCGTACTCGATGCCCGACCATGGACTCCCATTCGTCACCCCCGCGGACCGCGACCAGGCGTTTGGGATCATGAAGTCGGTGATCCATGCGATGGCTTCCGAGGGAACGCCCTTCGTTGGAGTCCTGTACGGCCAGTTCATGAACACGGAAACCGGGCCGATGGTGATCGAGTTCAATGCCCGCTTCGGGGATCCTGAAGCGATGAACGTGCTGACCCTGCTCGCCTCCGATCTCGGCGAGCTCGCCTTCCACTGCGTCGACGGCACCCTTAACGCCTCGGCGGCGACTTTCCGGCCAGAGGCCACCGTCTGCAAGTACCTCGTGCCGGAGGGGTACCCGGATACCCCCGGTCCGTCCGAGCCGATCGATACGGGAGATCCGGGCACCGCACGGCTCTATTACGCAAATGTCGAGGAGCTGGATGGCCAGCTCTGGACCAGGCGTTCGCGCACGCTCGCGTTCGTCGGCACCGGCCCCACCCTCGAGGAGGCGGAGGCCATTGCTGAGAAGGCGGCCGCCGGCGTCAGGGGGCCGGTCCGCTACCGGCGCGACATCGGCACCCGTGCCCTCCTCGATCAGCGGTGCGCCCACATGAGGTCGATCCGATGAAACGAAACCTGCTGTCGATTCTGGACCTCTCGGTCGTCGACCTCGAACGGCTGATGGCCGACGCGGCGAGGTTGAAGACCGAACGAGCGGAGGGATGCTGTCCCCCGCTTCTCGCCGGCCGAAGCCTGGCGATGATCTTTGAGAAACCGTCGACACGGACCCGTGTCTCGTTCGAGGTCGGGATGTTCGAACTCGGCGGTCACGCCCTTCACCTCAACCAGGGTGATACGCAGCTGCGGCGGGGCGAGGCGATCGCGGACACGGCCCGTGTTCTCTCGCGATACGTATCGGCGGTGATGATCCGGGCATACTCCCACGCCACGATCGAGGAGTTCGCAGCCCATGCAACGGTCCCGGTGATCAATGGCCTCTCCGACCTCGAGCACCCCTGCCAGCTCCTGGCCGACATCTTCACGATCCGCGAACGCTTCGGTCGAACCGATGGGCTCGTTGCCGCCTGGGTCGGTGATGGCAACAACGTCTGCAACTCCCTTGTCCTCTCCGCCGGGATGACCGGGATGGAGGTCCGCGTGGCGACACCGCCGGCGTATGCCCCTGACCCGGCGATCATGGATCGGGGCCGGGCTGAGGGCGGACGGATCATCTCTGCCCGGACTCCGGAGGAGGCGGTCGAGGGTGCCGACGTGATCTTCACCGATACCTGGGTATCCATGGGATCAGAGGGCGAGGAGCAGGCCCGCCAGCAGGCGTTCGCCGGCTACTGCATCGATGACCGTCTCGTGGCCCGCGCCGCCGACAATGCAATCGTGATGCACTGCCTGCCCGCCCACCGGGGCGAGGAGATCACGGATGCGGTCCTGGACGGACCGCGGTCAGCAGTCTGGGACGAGGCTGAGAACCGGCTCCATGTCCAGAAGGCCGTGCTCTTGAACATGCTCGCCACCTTCGATGAGCACTCCTTCCAGCAGCTACTTGGGTAGTTTCGAAAGAAAGGGGCTGCGGCTCACTCCACGGACTGCGCAGGTAGCCGGCCCATTCCATCCCGAACCCCGCGGAGCACCGCACCCGCCGATGGCCTGCTCAGGTACCGGATAAGGTATATCCCGAGCAGATACCAGAGTCGGAAGCCGAAGAACCAGGCGAGGAACCGGGCATACTCCCCCCTGGTCGCGTACCGCCGGACAAACCAGAGCTGATTCCGGGTCAGGTAGTAGAGCTTGGTCGGACTTCGCTTCGAGGAGGCCGAGACCTTGTGCCAGAGCCGGGCCGCCGGGACGTACACCGCCCCAAACCCTGCACGGCGGGCCCGCAACACCAGGTCATTCTCTTCGAAATATGCGAAGTACGAGGGGTCGAGCAGACCGATCTCCTCGAGAAGCGCCGACCGGGCAAGGAGGCACGACCCCTCCACCCAGTCGACCTCCCGTTCCTCGTCGTGCTGCCCTTCGTCCACCTCGTTCTGCCCGATGTGCCAGGTCTGGCCATGCACCATGTCGAGCCGGCCGCCGGCGAAGTTGATCACGTCCCGTCGGCCCTGGTGGTCGTAGTAATAGGTCTTGGGACCGAAGAACCCCCCGTGAGAGTGCCGATCGGCCGCCTCGAGGAACGCCCCGAGGAGGTCGGGGTCGACCACGGTGTCGTTATTCAGGAAGAGGCAGTACTCCGGGTGCCGAGCCTCCAGCGCGAACCGCGTCCCCTGGTTGTTCGCCTTCGCGAACCCGAGGTTCGCGCCGTTCTCGATAACGACCACCGACCGATCGGGAGGGCGGGGGCCGTTTCGTGCCCGCTCTTCTGCTTCTGCCGCGGATATTTGTTCGAACGAGACCGGTTTCGTGACAGGGTCGTACCTGAAGAACGGGGACTCGACCGTGAGTTCGCCAGCACAGTAGGCCCGGATTCGCTCGATTGAGCCGTCGGCGGAGCCGTTGTCGACACAGACGACGAACCATCGTCCGGACCGGCACCGGAGCAGGGACTCCAGGCATTCCACCGTGTCCTGCCACCCGTTCCAGTTCACCAGCACGATCCCGATCACGGGGTCGGACGGCAGCGCCTCTCCGGTCATCTTCTTACCCGTTCGCACCCATTGATGATGTACCTGGTGATCATCATGCGGGCAGGAATCGTCTTCGAATCGTTCCACCACGGGAATACGAAGGAGGTCGCCGAGGCGATGGCGTCGGCGATCGGTGCCGACCTCATACGCCCTGGCGACCGGCGAAAGGCCGATCTCCAGGACTACGACCTGATCGGATTCGGCTCAGGCATCTACGGTTCGAAGCACCATCGCGACCTGATCGCGTTCGCTAGCCGAGCCCGATTCAGAAAGGGGGCACGAGTCTTCATCTTCTCGACCGCCGGCCTCCCATTTCTCTCCGGGTTCTGGCATCGGGCGCTCCGTTCCGAATTCGAAAAGAAAGAGATCTCGATCGCCGGCGATCTCTGCCTGCCGGGGTATGACACCTATGCGATCTTCGGCCTGATCGGCGGCATTAACCGGGGACGGCCCGGCGAGGAGGACCTGGAGCGGGCAGCCCGGTTCGCCCGCGGGATCGCCAACCCGGACGCCTAGGGCGCGGGGGCGCTGTCGAAGACAAACGAGAGGTACCGGGCGGCGAAGATAAAGACCGCCGTCCCGATCACCACTCCCATCACCCACCCGACGACGGGGAGCCCGCCGAAGATGCCGATCGCCGCGTAGGCGCAGCCGAGCACAATCCAGAGGACCAGCAGGGCGACGATGTAATTCACCCAGCCAATCCGCCCGATGTGCAGAACGATCGCTTCGAGGTTGAAGGCCTCCCGGAGATCCCCGGTCCTGGCGCACCGGACGATCGCGATCGAGCTCACGAGGCCGACCACCACCCAGACGATGACCGCGAGGAGCATGCCGAGTCCGAGGGTGGCAAGTGAGGAGAGTAACGCACTCATATCCTGCGACTGACCGCTCGCGAGGATCCCCATCACCCCGATCCCTCCAAAGAAGAGCAGGACCGCGAGGACCGGGACCAGGAAAAGGACCGAGACCAGGAGGACGCGGACGCCATGGAGCGCCAGGCCGACCAGGTCCTCCACCGGGGGCGGTCCGCGGGGCCCGCGATAGACCGCACAGGCATACCCGCTCAAAACGAGCAGCGAGATGAGGGAGACGACGACGAGGACAACGAGCACGGCGAACCGGAGGAGCTCGCTGAGGGGGAGCATCCAGGGGAGAACCTGGGGCGACGAGGTGGCGAGCGCATACAGGACCAGGAGCAGGGCCCCGCGACGGACCTCCCCGGAGAGCGCGTTTCGTGTAAAATCAAACGAATCCGTGAGCAGCTCGCCGTAGTCCATCGGTGCACCTTCCGGTCTATGAGGTATGTTCGGGGGGGCGATTTATAGATACCCGTGACCCGGGGAAAGAGATATGCGGTACCGGGATCTACTGTCGACGGCGCCCGCGGGGCGCAGGATGGACAGGAACATGGCGATCATCAACGACGAAATTCGGGCGGTCTTCGAGAAGAACAAGGTCTTCCCGGTGGCGACTGCGGCGCAAGACGGGACCCCGAACGTGGCCCCGATTGCGTTTGTCCAGCTGGTGGGCGACGACGAGATCTGGGTCGGGGACAACTACATGAAGAAGACCCTGGCGAACGTCCTGGAGAACCCGAAGATGTCAATCTACGCCTGGGACCCCGATGCCAGGAAGTGCTTTCAGGTCAAGGGATCGGTGGAAGTGCGGACCGGGGGGCCCGAATACGAAAAGATGAAGGCGATGATCAAGGGGAAGAACGAGGTCTACCCGGCAAAAAGCCTCCTGGTCATCAGGGTCGAGGAGGCCTTCACCTGCACGCCTGGACCGAATGCAGGCGACCGCGTCGCATAAGGCCAGGCCACCCCTCACCTCTTTTCTTAGTGCCGGAAGTGCCGGACGCCCGTGAAGACCATCGCCACCCCGAGGCGATCGGCGGCAGCGATCACCTCGTCATCACGGATCGAGCCGCCGGGCTGGACCAGTGCGGTCGCGCCGGCCTCGGCGGCGACCTCCAGGGTGTCCGGGAACGGGAGGAACGCGTCGGAGGCGACGCCTGACCCTGCAAGCGGCTGGAGGGCCTTCTCGATCGCGATCCGAGCAGCGTCGACACGGCTCATCTGGCCGGCACCGATCCCAAGGGCCTGCCGCCCGTTTGCGAAGACGATCGCATTCGACTTGGTGTGGGCAGCGACCCGGAGGCCGAAGCGGAGCGCCGCCTCCTCCTCAGGAGTTGGGGGCCGCTTCGTGACAACCCGCCAGCCCTCGGGCGTGGCGGGCGTCCTCTGGACGAGGACACCACCGTCGATCGTGCGGACCTCGTCACCGGCGACAGGCGGTCCGGTTCGAATGACCCGCAGGTTCGTCTTCGGGGCGAGAAGGACGAGCGCATCGTCCGAGAAGTCGGGGGCCGCGAGGACCTCGACAAAGGTGGACGCGACCTCCCGGGCGACGTCGGCATCGACCGGGCGGTTCAGCGCGACGACGCCACCGTACGCCGAGGACGGATCGACCTCACGCGCGGTCACGTAGGCCTCGACCGGCGTCGCTCCTGCCGCGACGCCGCAGGGATTGTTGTGCTTGACGACGACGGCCGCACACCCCTCGAACTCGGCGACGAGCCGGACAGCCGCGTCGAGGTCGAGGTAATTGTTGTAGGACATCTCGCGCCCCTGGAGGGGCTCGACACCGGCAATCCCCCGGTCCCCGTAGACCGCCGCCTGCTGGTGCGGGTTCTCCCCGTATCGAAGCGCCCGGCCGTTCGTCCACTGGCGGGTCAAGACATCGGGGAGCCCCCCATCAAGAGCGTGAAGATGGTTGCTGATCGCCGCGTCGTAGGCAGCGGTACGGGAGAAGGCCGTCTTCGCCAGCACAAGGCGTTCCTCGTTGGAGAGGCCGCCCCGCTCGATTGCCGCGATCACCATCGGGTACTGCGCCGGGTCAACAACGACCCCGACGTCGCGGTGATTCTTGGCGCCTGCGCGGATCATCGCCGGCCCCCCGATGTCGATGTACTCGATCAGTTCGGGCAGAGAGAGCCCCTGGTCGCGCATTGCCTCGAACGGATAGAGGTTGACCACGAGCAGGTCGATCGGCTCGATCCCCTGCTCGGCCATCACCTGGTCGTCGATACCCCGCCGGCCGAGCAGGCCCCCGTGGATGCGGGGGTGAAGTGTCTTGACGCGTCCGTCCATCATCTCAGGAGAGCCCGTGTGGATCGACACCTCGACAAACGGGATGCCGGCATCCGCGAGCGCCTTTCCGGTTCCGCCCGAAGATAGGAGGCGGTAGCCGTGCGTGACCAGAGCTCCGGCGAGCGGGACGAGGCCAGTCTTGTCCCAGACAGAGAGGAGTGCGAACCTCATGGTGCAGCAGTGTGGGGAACAGGATCACTTAGCATGATCGCAGGGATGAGATCGGCTCGAAGCCCCCCATGCTGGGCAGAAATCTGCAAATACACGTAATTTGAGCCTAAAATTGGCATCGGGAGAAGAATTGTCGATTAAACAGGGTAATCAACAGTTACGTATATATAGAACCATTAGCCAATATAATCTGGTTCACGTATGAAACCAGAGGAGGAGGCGTACGAAGAGCGCACGGCGACCGGTGAGAACTCCGTCGAGGCGTCCGTCGAGCGTGCCGAACTCCAGGCAGCCTACGAGGAGCTGAACGATCGGTTCCTTCGGCTTGCGGCCGACTTTGACAACTTCAAGAAGCGGTCCGCAAAAGACCTGGCGTTCCGCGTCGGCTCGGCACTCGAGGAGTTCACCGGCGAGATGCTCGAGGTCTATGACAACCTCGAGCGGGCCGAGCGGGCCGATGGCGAGGGGCTGCGCGAGGGGCTCCTGCAGATTCGGAAGCTCTTCGGGGCCGTCCTGGAACGGCGTGGCATCACCCCGATCGACTGTCTGAACCGGCGATTCGATCCCGTGTACCACGATGCGGTCGCCTACGTCCCATCGGACGAAGAGGAAGGGACCATCATCGACGAGATCACGCGGGGCTATTGCATGAACGAGAAGGTCATCCGCTGCGCAAAGGTCGCAGTCTCAAGAGGCAAGGAGTGAGTTACATGGCAAAAGAGAAGGTAATCGGTATCGATCTCGGCACCACGAACTCGTGTGTCGCGATCATGGAGGGCGGACAGGCCACCGTGATCCCGAACGCAGAGGGAGCACGCACCACGCCCTCCGCCGTCGCATTCTCCAAGGAAGGAGAGCGGCTCGTCGGCTCGCTGGCGAAGCGGCAGTCGGTCACCAACCCCCAGAGAACGGTCCTCTCGATCAAGAGGAAGATGGGGACGAGCGAGAAGGTCACAATCGACGACAAGGGCTACACGCCCCAGGAGATCTCGGCGATGGTCCTGCAGAAGTTGAAGCGGGACGCCGAAGCCTACCTCGGCGAGACGATCACCAAGGCCGTCATCACTGTACCGGCCTACTTCAACGACGCCCAGCGCCAGGCGACCAAGGACGCCGGCACGATCGCCGGGCTCGACGTTCTCCGGATCGTCAACGAGCCCACCGCGTCCGCGCTCGCCTACGGGATCGACAGGGAGAACGAGGCGACGGTCCTGGTCTACGACCTCGGCGGCGGCACGTTCGATGTCTCGATCCTGACCCTCGGTGACGGCGTCTTCGAGGTCAAGTCAACGGCGGGCAACAACCGCCTTGGTGGCGATGACTTCGACCAGAAGATCGTCGACTACCTCGTCGAGGAGTTCAAGAAGTCGTCGGGAATCGACCTTCGGAACGACCAGATCGCAATGCAGCGCCTTCGCGATGCAGCAGAGTCGGCAAAGGTCGAGCTCTCCACGGTCCAGAAGACGAACGTCAACCTGCCGTATATCACGACCGACGCCTCGGGCCCGAAGTTCCTCGACATTGACCTCACCCGGGCAAAGTTCGAGCAGCTGGTTGGCGACCTCGTCGAGTCCACGATCGGCCCGGTCAAGCAGGCGCTCTCCGATGCCAAGCTCTCCCCCTCTGACATCCAGCACGTCCTGCTCGTCGGGGGCCAGACACGCATGCCGCTCGTCCAGGAGACTGTGAAGCGGGTGATGGGGCGCGAACCCGACAAGAGCGTCAACCCCGATGAGGTCGTTGCTCTCGGTGCTGCAATCCAGGCGGCCGTTCTGACCGGCGAGGCGAAGGACATCGTCCTCCTCGACGTCACGCCCCTGACCCTGGGGATCGAGACCCTCGGCGGGATCGCGACCAAGCTGATCGAGCGGAACACGACCATTCCAACCAGGAAGTCACAGATCTTCTCGACGGCCGCAGACGGCCAGACCTCGGTGGAGATCCACGTGGTCCAGGGCGAGCGGGCACTCGCCAAGGACAACTTCACGCTCGGCCGGTTCCAGCTGACCGGTATCCCGCCGGCGCCGCGCGGAATCCCGCAGATCGAGGTCACGTTTGACATTGATGCCAACGGGATCATCCATGTCTCGGCGAAAGATCTGGGGACCGGGAACGAGCAGACGATCACGATCAAGGGGTCGAAGAAGCTCTCCGACGATGAGATCTCCAAGATGGTCGACAACGCGAAGGCCTACGCGGACGAGGACCAGAAGAAGCGGGAGGAGATCGAGCTCCGCAACTCGGCCGACACCGCAGTCTTCACCGCTGAGCGGATGATCAAAGAGAATGGCGACAAGCTCGAGCCCGAGGACCGCACCACGATCGAGGAGGCCTCGAGCCGGCTGAAGAAGGCACTCGAGGATGACGACATCGAAGCGATGAAGAAGGAGATGGAGTCCCTCTCCGAGGCAGTCTACGGCGCGACAACCAAGCTGTACCAGAAGGCGCAGGCCGAAGCGGCCGCCGCGCAGGCAGCTGCGGGAACGGACGGTCCGGGGGCAGCCCCGAAGGATGACACCGTTGTCGACGCCGACTTTAACGTGAAGGAGTAAGGAGCGCACCTCGGATGGCCGCCGGAGATTACTACGAGCGCCTGGGAGTCCCCCGGACTGCCGACGAGAAGGAGATCAGGAGGGCGTATCGGAACCTGGCACGGAAGTACCACCCCGATGTCTGCAAGGACCCCGGCGCCGAGGAGCGGTTCAAAGAGATCAACGAGGCCTACGCGACCCTCTCCGACGCGGAGAAGCGGACGCAATACGACCGGATGGGCCACGAGACGTTCACGAACGCCTCGAAGGGGAGTTATGCCGGGGGCGGGTATGAAGGCGGCTTCTCGTCCGACTTCTCCGGGTTCGGTGACATCTTCGACGCCTTCTTTGGGGGCGGAGGGCGGGGCAACGCCCCCCGGGGTCCGCAGCGGGGAGACGACCTCCTCATGCGGATGCAGATCACGCTCGAGGAGGCAGTGGCCGGCGCGGACCGTGAAGTCGAGGTCTGGCACACGGAGCCGTGCGAACCCTGCGATGGTACCGGGAGCGAGACCAAGACGCGCCATACCTGCACACGGTGCGGCGGCACGGGCCAGATGCGCCAGGCGAGCCAGACGATCTTCGGTCAGTTCGTCCGGATGACACCCTGTACCCAGTGCGGTGGCCGCGGCACGGTCGCAGAGACCGCCTGCCGTGCCTGCAACGGCCGCGGCAACCAGCGGGTGAAGAGAAAGGTCACGGTCCATGTCCCCGCCGGAATCGAGCACGGCATGCGCCTCCGGATCGAGGGCTATGGTGAGGCTGGAGAGTACGGAGCGGCGAACGGCGACCTCTATATCGAGGTCCATGTCGCCCCGCACGACCGTTTCGCCCGGCACGGCGACAACCTGGAGACAGTCCTTGACCTGAACCCGGCCCAGGCAGCACTCGGGTCGACCGTCGAGGTGAAGACGATCGACGGGCGAACGGTGGAGTTGAAGGTGCCGGCAGGCGTCCAGTACGGCACGGCCCTCCGCGTCCCGGGGGAGGGGGTCAAGCGGCGTGGCCGACCCGGGGATCTCCTGGTCCGCGTCCGGGTCGTCGTTCCACGTCACCTCTCCGACGAGGAGCGCGACCTCTGGACCCGTCTCCTCGAGATCGGGGGCAGCACTCCACCCCAGGACGAAAAGAAAGGCGGATTTTTTTCAGACCTCTCGGACCTGCTCGGCGGAAAAAAGAAGTGACCGGGAAGGGGTCCACCCCGTTCCGGTATTAAAAACCTATTTTTTGCCCCTCTTGACCGAACCGGGCGCCCCCATCACGGTCTCAAGCCCGGCAACCAGTTCGGGAAGACGCTCGGCCGGCAATCCCATCACCATCTCCTGTTCCTCGATCCCGGAGAACTTCCGCGACCCATCACACCCGAGCGAGAAGTTGGTCTGGCCCGTGAGGAGCGTCTGTGCCGTTGCGTCCGCGCAGACCGACTGGATGCCGGCAAAGTTCGCAGTGTTCCTCCCGCCGATCTCGTAGAGCGAGGCCTGGGCGAGTTTCAGCATTGAGAGCGGCGTCGTGATGATAAGCACCACTTCGGGGACGAACGGGGCGGCTTCGAGCGGCGCGTACAGCGTGGCAAAGGTCTCCCCTGAGTTGAGGTGGGGGATCCGGTCGATCGTCCGTCGGCAGGCGGCTCGAGACGAGAACTTGCCGAGCTTGAAGTAGAAGTCACCCGTCTGCAGGGACTCAGTGAGCGGGCGGAGACCGAGCGCCCATGCGCCACCATTACAGAGGTGCTTCTCGACCGTCGCATAGAAGACAGCACCCTCGTGCCGGGCCATCGAGACCATCTTGCAGTGCCGAAGCGGCTCGGGAGCCTCGGCCATTCCCTCGGGGATCTCCTCTTTCGCGTGCGCAAAACGGAACGCGACCGGAGACCCGGAGAGGCCGAGCAGTTTTTTTAGGCCCTCCGAGAGGGCGGCATAGTCAGAGGCGGCTTCGTTCATGAAGGTTCACCAGGGTTCATCTCAGCGTCGTCCCACTTAAAGGCGGCGGAGCTTCTGCTCAACCTTCTCGAAGAAGTTGCGGCCGACATCAACAAAAAGGGCGGGCTCTACCGCCCGCTCCACCTGGAGAACCGCATCATTGTCGATCTCGAACTGGACCTGGCCGTCGAGCACCAGGTGGGCAGGCTTCGACGACTCGAGGGCGACCTCGACGTGCCGGTCGCTGGAGATGATGTGCGGCCGTGAGGAGAGCATGTAGGGGGCGAGCGGAACGAGGAGAAAACCCTCGATCCGGGGATCGACGAGCGGCCCGCCCGCGGACATCGCGTACGCGGTCGAGCCGGTCGGGGTTGCAACGATAATCCCGTCGGCGCGGAACTGCTCGGAGGGGTTGCCGTCGATGGAGACAGAGAACCGGAGCATCTTCGCGGGTCGGCTGGTCACGATCACCGCCTCGTTGAGGGCGGTGCCGAGAACCCTGTCGCCAAGGGAGAAGGTGATCCTCATCCGGGACTCCCAGGAGAACCCCGAGGAGATGCGATCGAGGAACGCCGGTGCATCATCCGGCTCCAGGTCCGTAAGAAAGCCGACCTCCCCCCGGTTAATCCCAAGGACCGGGCGCTGCCGTATCATCTCCTGGACGGCAAGAAGGATCGTCCCATCCCCGCCAATACAGACAACCAGGTCCGCATCGGTCCTGGCGATCGGCTCTCCTTCCTGCCCCAGGGCAGCACCGGTGCCTGTATCGAAGGCGACCGAGAGACCGCGGGAGGCAACCTGGTCGGCGAGTGATGCCGCAAGGGAGAGAGCCTCGTCAGAATCGGGACGGGAGCGGAAAAGGATCTTCATGGCTCAGCGGAGGTACTCGATCACCTTTCGGTGGAGACATCCGTTTGTCGCCACCAGGCAGCGTCCGATGCAGACCTCGTCGGGAAAGTGCAGGTCGAGGCCGTCACGGTCCGATACGACACCGCCCGCCTCAGTGCAGACAAGCATGCCGGCTGCGGCGTCGGTGACACGGAGGGTTCCCCGGAGATCGATGAACCCATCGAGCCGGCCAGCGCCGACATAGCAGAGCTCCAGGGCGGATGCCCCGAGCAGGCGCCAGCGGCGGACGGTCCGCCCGAGCGCCATCACGTTCGCCGGGTCGAACTTCCGCCCGTAGATCGACATGGCCGACAGATCGAGCTGGTGCGTGACGGAGGTCCTGATCGGATCGCCATTCAGGGTGGCCCCCTTACCCTGTTCGGCAAAGAATGTCTCGCTGTTCGCGAGGTCGCGGACAAAGCCCCGGATCACCCTTCCATTCTCGGCGTAGGCGATCGAGAGGGCGTAAAACGGGATGCCGTTGAGCGCGTTGTAGGTCCCGTCGATCGGGTCGAGGAAGACCGTACCCTTCTCGCCCCCGATCTCGATCCGACCGCACTCCTCGGAGATGAGCGTCCGGCAGAGTTGGGTGCTCTTCAGGTACTCGATCACCGCATCTTCAGCCACCTGGTCGAGCCGCTTGGTCTCCGAGTGCACCGCCAGGGGATCGACCAGCTCCGCCCCCTCGGTCGTGTTGACCAGCGGCAGAGCCACCTCCTCGACCGCCGCCGCGATCTCCCTGCATGCCACCTCGAAGTCCATGTCTCCCCCAGGAGATACCCCTCCAGACGCCCCCAATCGGCCCAATCAGGCCGAAAGATGGGCAGATTGAAGAATGCCGTATCTCCGAGGAATTTATGTAGCCCTATCAAGATAAATTACTACTGCATTTTCGCAGGCACTGGTGTTTTTTCATGAAGGAACAGACGGAAGTCGGCAAGCTCAAGGAGGGAAGGTACGTGGTCGTCGAAGACGAGCCCTGTAAGATCCTCTCCATCTCAATCTCAAAGCCTGGAAAGCACGGCGCGGCCAAGGCCCGTATCGACGTGCTTGGTATCTTTGACGGTGTCAAGCGTTCGATCGTCCAGCCGGTCTCGGCAAAGACCTATATCCCCATCGTCGAGCGGAAGTCGGCCCAGGTCCTCTCCATCTCGGGGACCACGGCCCAGATGATGGACATGAAGGAGTTTACCAACTTCGAGATCGAGATCCCGTCCGAGAAGCAGGACTCGATCGAGACCGGTAAAGAGCTCATGTACATCGAGTCCATGGGCAAGCGCAAGCTCGACTGAGCCGCGCCTGCCCGACCCGGGCCCTCCGAGATAGAAGACGATACAGCCCTGCGCGCACACGGAGGGCCTGCCCGGGATTCCGGGATGTGAGTCTGTCGACGCACCGACAGACCGCAGAGACGCCCCCTTTTTTCCGACTGCGGGCGTGCCTGCCGATACCTCCCCACCCAGCGCGCGACCTTCGCCATGAGAGGGGCGAGGCAACGCATCTCAGGGTCAGCCGCACGGCAGACTGGAGGGTACAGGGATATGCTTAACATGAGTCAATGCCCACCTGAGGCGGTTATCATGGGTTTCTACCAGATCGCATACGATGTCGAGGGCTTCACGGCCTCCCAGCTCAGAATGATGATCGCTGATCTCGACGACGATTGCCTCCTTCTTCCGGTCTCCACTGAGTCACCTTTCTCTGAAGACATTCGCTATATCCGGGTGCTGAGCCGCCAGGAGAACGGGATCTTCGCGCCGATCGGCATCCTCGCTCCCGAGAACGACCGGATGATCACCCAGGAAGAGATCGAGAACGATCTCGTCGATCAGGACGACTGCTGCTGCGAACACGACTGTGGCTGCGGAGAAGAGCGGTAACCGGGAGTGAACGGGGGACTCCCCAACCGGGGCGGCATTGAGGGTTCAGCGCCTGAGAATGCGGCACGGGGGGGAGTCAGACCAGACGCCGACTGGTTTTCGAAGATGGAGATGCTTCAATCCCCATGGAGTGAGCGCTGGTCGATATCGATCAGGAGCGATGCCGCCACCCTTATCCAGATTCCCCCCGTGCCGAACCGTCGCCCACTCAGCTCCGCGGCGATCATCACTGGGTCGGGATTCCGGCATTCCGATCCGTCGGAACCCTCAAATCGCTACGCGACCCTGGATCGGTAATGGACTCCGACGACCTGAACGCCCGCGCGATCGCTCTTCATGCACAACACCCGGGCAAACTCGAGGTCCGCCCGACGGTCCCGCTCGAGACTCGGGACGACCTTGCCCTCGCCTACACCCCGGGTGTTGCAGCCGTCTGCCGCGCGATCGCCGCCGACCCATCACTCGCCTACCGCTACACCATCAAGGCGAACACGGTCGCGATCGTGACCGACGGGACGGCGGTGCTCGGCCTCGGATCCATCGGGGCGACTGCCGCCCTGCCGGTGATGGAGGGCAAGGCTGCACTCTTCAAGGAGTTCGCCGGTATCGATGCGTTCCCGCTCTGTTTTGCCGCCAACGGGGCTGACTTCGCCGACCAGGTCAGGAACCTCACCCCGGTCTTTGGTGGGATCAACCTGGAGGATATCGCGGCGCCCCGGTGCTTTGAGATCGAAGAGGCCCTCCTCGACTGCGGTATCCCGGTCATGCACGACGACCAGCACGGCACGGCGATCGTGGTGCTCGCGGCCCTGCTGAACGCGTGCCGGGTCACTGGCCGGCGATACGAGGAGCTCTCGATCGTGGTCGTCGGCGCGGGGGCTGCCGGCTACGCCTGCACGCGCCTTCTCCGCTGCATTGGCTACGACGAGAGTGCCTGCCACCCGGTACGGAACCTTGTTGTGTGCGACACCCGGGGGATCATCCACCGGGGGCGTCCGGGGCTCTATGCCAACAAGTACAAGTTCATCCTCGCCGACGAAACGAACCGGCACCACCGCTCCGGCACGATCGCGGACGCTCTGCAGGGGGCCGACGTGGTGATCGGGGTCTCTGGGCCCGGCGTGATCACCGCAGAGATGATCCGGTCAATGAACCCGGACCCGATCGTCTTCACACTCGCAAACCCGGTCCCGGAGATCTCTCCTGAAGAGGCCTCAGCCGGCGGAGCAGCCGTCGTTGCCACGGGCCGCTCCGACTACCCGAACCAGTGCAACAACGTGCTCGCCTTTCCAGGAGTCTTCCGCGGGGCCCTGGACGCACGGGCAACCCGGATCACGGACGGAATGAAGATCGTCGCCGCCCACGCGCTCGCCGACTATGTCACAGAACCAACAGCGGAGAGGATCCTGCCGAGTGTCCTTGACCGGGACGTGACCCGAGTGGTCGCCGAGGCGGTTCGGAGAGAGGCGATCAGGAGCGGTGTCGGCCAGGAGATACGAGACGGGGAGATAAAAAGAGAGTAATGGGTCAGGCCTCTTCGGCTTTTGCGCTCGCAACCGAGCGGGCGATCAGGATCGTGGCCACCACGGCGACGATGGTGACGATAACGGCGTACGCGACCTGTGCGGGGACACTGTCCGAGCTGCCGAACAGCGCCTTGAAGATCGCCTGGATAGCACCGTTCCACGCCAGGGCGGCCACCAGGCCGAACGCAGCGGTCACAAGGGCCGCGATCTGGGTTGTTACCTCGGTCTTTAATGACATCACAATCAACCGGACACAGATCCGAAGACCAGCAAGAAAAATGTTTCGAGTCCATCCGAATTACCATGGGCATACAAGGATGTGCGCGGATGATTCACGCGTCGTACAACAGCAGAGCGCAGGCACCAGGACCTGTGGCGTCCCCGCAGGAGAAGAGGTGGAGGGGTTAAGACCAGATAGCGGCAACCTACCATCATGGAGGCGCTCGCCAGGTTCTGCCGCCGGTGCAGTGCGGCAGAGCAGAAGGGGGAACTTGGAACCGCGCTGGCTGATGAGGTCGCCAGGTACACGATCTTTGATCTCCAGGTGATTGGGGGGCGGCTCAACAACGAGGTCAATCGGCTCCCCTCACCTTACCGCGAGGCGATCAGACCGTACTTCATGGACCAGATCTTTGGTGCGTACCACGAACTCCTCCTGATGCACCGGGACGGCACCTTCCGGCGCATGGACGCGCTCATCAGGGACCTCGACCTCTGCCGCGCCTACTGGGCGATGGTCCCCTCGGGGTGCTATGCATGGGAGGAGCGGCCCCAACGGCATGCCCACCTCTACGAGCCTCGCCACCGGCTCTTTTACTACCTTGTCGCCGGGTTCTCCATGTTCGTCCTCGACCGCCCCGGTCACCCGGTCGGGACACCCTTTCCCGGCGGGTTCCGGGTCGAAGCCCGGCAGAAGCGGTACCTCTGCCCGGTCCGCGACCGCGAGGAGGAGCTCGTGCACTCGATCTGTAATTACTGTCCCGCCGAACAGGCTGATACCGGGTGACGAGCGTGTGCGAGATCGGTTCAAACCAGGTCGAATAAAGCAAATACTTATCTCTCCCGGCGATGAGTCCGGACTACGAGCAATGATTCTGCTCCAAGGAGGGACAGCATGGTACACGAAATCTGTGCAAAGATGATCGATGAGGCGCTCGCCGCCCAGCACGCTGATGTCGAGACCGTCAAGAAGAAGCGCGGAACCGAGTTCAAACTCGCGGATGCCGGAGCGTACCTCGACGCCGCCAAGGGGATGCAACCCGTCGGGGATCAGTCGGAGGCGGTCTTCCGTCTCCACCTGGACTCGGTATCGACCCACTTCAAGGTCCTTTCGGGCCTGACCGACAGGGTCCGCCCCGAGGACGATCCGTTCGTGGAGCACTACCAGACGCCGGTCGTCCTGGCATATCTCACCGAGCAGGACGAGGCCTTCAAGAAGAGCCTCGACGTCTTCATCGAGCAGATCGGGAAGTCAGAAGCCCTGATCGGCCGGGAGTCGATCCGCCGGTACGGCGGGCTCTACGGGCCCACCTGCGTGGTCGACTTCGCGCTCATCCCCGGCTCGACCTCAAACGTGGTGAATCAGATTCTGCGCGAGACCCCGATCCCGGTCGATCACAAGCAGGCGATCCTGGCCGCCAAGTCCTGGGGCATGAACACCTCGTACGGAATCGGCGAGGTCTTTGCCAATGAGCTCGAGGCAGGCAGTACCGCTGCGGAGGCAAGCGCTGCGGAAGTGGCGCAGCTCCAGGCAATCTACCGCGACCCGGTCGGAGCCCAGGCGGCGCTCATGGACGGTGCCGGCCAGTCATCGTTCGACCACCGTGCCTACATGGCGCAGTACCGCCAGGGGATCGAGGGCGCTGTCAGGGCGGCGCTCGACGAGGGGGTGCATTATGCCAATATCGTCACCGTCCCCGCCTACTGCGTCGGGGACATCGCCCACCACATCTCGCAGTCCACCTACAACATGTGCAAGGACGACGTGGTGATGGCCGCGATCGAAGCCGCGACCGCAGTGATGGAGAAGACACTCAAAGACTCGCTCCCCCGGTTCACTGACGTCTACCAGCCGCTCGCGCTCGCCACCGGCTCGACGGCGGCGGCAGCCGAGTACATCCTCGAGCTCGACGGATTCAACGCGCCGATGGTGGTGGACCTGCTGACCCGGCGGTATCACAACTTCGTTCAGCTCAAACCGAACCGCGGTGCGGCAGCCGAACTTCACAACTGTGACTTCATGGACATGATCTACCGCGGCTGGAAGCTGATCGACAAGGCCCGCCGGGCAAAGAACGGCGCCGGAGGGCCCGTCGTGCCCCGAGTCGGCGGTTTCCCCGTTGACCTCGCCCCGATCCACGAGAACGAGGTGTTGATGAACCCCCAGCGATACGCCTACCCTGCCTGCGCGATCACCGTCCGGTTCTCGGCGATGATGCGCCTCGCCGACTACCCGTGTCTCCTCACCTCGGAGCCCGTGACGGCGACCATGATGACCAACATCATCGCGCTCAAGCCAAAGGAACCGGCAGCACCTGTCCGCGCCTGCAAGGACTGCGCTGCCGCCTCGCTGGTGGAGCTCCACCACCAGTACTGTCAGTGGCGGGAGGCGGTGTAAGGCGTGAAGTGCTACATCTGCGCCCAGGAAGGGCGCGACTCGGATGCAGTGGCGGCCTGTATCGCCTGTGGAATGGGGGTCTGCATGACCCACGTCCGCCGCGAGGAGGTCGAACTGGTCGAAGGCGGGTATCCGTTCCCCTCGCGAACGAAGATTAAGACCCTGCCACGGATGCTCTGCCCACCGTGCTTCGAGGCCTACAGGAGCCAGTGAATGGGGATACCATCGATAGGACGCCGTGCCGTTGCCGAGGGGCTCGGCACCCTCCTCCTCGTCTATTTCGGCGCGGGTGCGGCAGCGATCACGCTGATGCTTGCCCACGGCACGACCCCGGGGACGCCGTTCTCCATCGGGATCGGGGCACTTGGTGGGCTCGGGGACTGGTTCGCCATCGGCATGGCGTTC
>CAYLUL010000022.1:5799-20011 GCA_964386835.1 uncultured Methanospirillum sp. | reverse complement strand
TGAATACCCCAGGCGCGCAGGGTCTTCACGATCGACCGGAGTCCGGAGAGGTCATCCGGGGCCGAAACCACGAGCGGACAGTCGAACTCGAGGGCGAGGTTCCCCATCTCCCGCCAGTTCGAACGGTCAGCCGCGTGGATCAGGGGACGCCGGCCGCGAGCCGTCTCAAGACCAGCCCGGAGGACGGCCGGGTCCGGAGAGCAGAGAAGGAGGGGAAGCCCGCATGCCTGCTGCACCGACTCGACCGCCGTCCTGAATCGTGCCGGATCACCGGTCGTGCTGCGGACCGCGATCGCGTCTATCCCGAGGTCGCGACCGATGTAGTTGTACGAGAACGTCGCTGCGGACCTGACCCGGGCCAGAAGGATGTCCAGGGGGGCTGCATCATCGACCGCCACCGCACAGGCAGTCGGGTTGTGGTAGGTGAACTCGTGCCGCTGGACCACGTACTTGCCCCCGACCGTGATCTCCCGATCGCCCGCTCCGATCCGGACTGCCCGGACCGGTGGTGCGAGGAGCGCTTCGAGAGCCCCCAGTGCTTCGGTGTATTCGGGGTGAGCGAGTGGAGGGCACGCCTCGAGCGCCAGCTCTCGATTGACGAGGCGGGTCGCAAAGGCCATGCAGTTCGGTTCGCCGCACTCACCGCAGTTTGTCCGGGGGAGGAGACGGTAGACCTCGATCGGGCTCGTCTCGGTGATGGACCGCTTCGCCATCAGGCATCACCTCCCATGGGGGCGGTCACCCAGTCGTTCGCGTGCCCCTCGGGGACCTCCTCGAGCGGCCAGGCGCAGAGGGCGGAGATCATCCGCCGGAGAGCGCCGATTGCGGCAGGGTGCGACATCATGAAGATGTCGATGCCGGCGAGCAGGAGCGAGAGGGCGGTCTCCGCCTCCCAGAGTGGCCCGCGGAGCTCGGGACCGCCGTAGGTCGGCGGCATCGGCATCCAGGCTTCGCGTGCTGCCCAGGCGTTGGTCGAGCCTGAGATCGTCGGGTGTTGTAACTCTGTGTCACCCATCAGGGCGGCGTGCCGGGCCCTCTCGTGGATCGAGAACGAGTACTCGAGGCCGTACCCGAGCGCGACGGTCGTGAGGTCCATCACGATCTGCTCGGGTGGGAGGTACTCGTAGAGCCGGCGGTTCAGCTCTTTTGCATCGTTCAGCTCGAGGCCCGTGAACGCGAGCAGGTTGTGGCCGTGCTCAGCCGCCGCCCGCGCGACCCTCTCGAGGGTCTTCGCGGTCGCCATGTCGAGCGTGACCGAGTTGAGGAGAAGCCGTTCACCCGCAGCCATCGCGGCGACCTCCGAGAAGACATCTGCGTCTTTCCTGGGGTCCCCGCACCCACCGATGATCAGGGGGACGTCCACTGCCTGGAGGACGGACTCGACCGTGGCGGCGGCCTCCCGTGGGCTCGCGTTTCGGATCAGCGGGTCGGTCGAGAGGAGATGGACCGTGACCGCCTTTGCACCGTACCTGGTGACATTCAGCCGGGCCCACTCCGCCGGATCGTCGCGGACCTCATCAAATGGCGCCCGGAGGGCCTTCGGCATCGGCACGCGGGTGTCGAAGACGTCCATCGAGATGACCGGCAGGTTCACCACCGGCCGGTCAAAGAGCGAGAAGGCGGGGGCATCGGCACCGCCTATCGTGAGCGACCGCCCGCGCGACCCCCCGTCGAGCCGGGTTGCGCCCAGCACGACCTCACGGATCCGGCCGGGATAGGTGGTCCGCTCGGGGGCGTACTCCGCGGGCAGCAGCTGGTCCGGCCGCTCCTGGACGAGGTTCGGCGGCAGTCCGCCGTTCACCGAAGCGAATGCCCCTAGAGGGAGACGGAGCTCGAGCTCGTCCAGTTCGAGGCAGAACCCCTCGAGTTCGATCCTTCCGGCGGAACGGAGCAGGGCGAGCAGCTCGGGGCCGAGGGCCCCCACCAGGTCCTTGCCGTTCATCGCCCCCTCCGTGATGACCCCGGTTCTTCACGGAGCACGATCACCCGGTCCGCGTAGATGCGGGCATTCTTCAGGATCACCCGGTATCCACCGATCTCCAGTGGGAGGCTGCCGACCGTCGCCAGTGGTCTCGCCGACGGCACTTCTTCTATCCATCGGCCGACCACCGGGTGGTCGTGCTTTTCAAGAAATCCCCGGAGTTCCTCGATCGTCCCGGCGTCCTTTTCGGTCGCGGTCCGTTCGCGGACCCCTTCCGGCAGGAACGGGGCGATCCGGTCCAGGATCTCGGCGGGCACCCAGACGACCCGGTCCCAGCCACCGTCGGCCTGGAGGAACTTGCGCGACTTCAGGTACTCGAGCGAGACTCCGTGGAACCCGTCCACCTGTCGGCCCCCGGCGGTCGAGTCCGCCATAGTCGAGAAGGCCAGTCCGTTCACGGTCGTGTCGCGGTACCCTCGATGAACGATCCCGAATCCCTCGACCTCGGGGATGTAGAAGGCGATCCCCTCGAAACAGCCGCAGGAGGTGTGCGGGTGCCCGAACGCCGAGTACAGCCAGACCCTGTCGATCTCACCCATGGACCGCTCCTTCGCGCTGGCATTGACGCCCTCGAACTCGCCGTTCGTCGGGTCAGTGCAGGCGCCTTTCTCAAGGGCGAAGATGGGACCCTTGGGGTCCATCCGCGCGGCCGCCCTGCCGTCGAACCAGGAGATCGCCCCACAGTTCGCATACCGCTCGGGCGTGATGACGCAGATGTGGCGGGGAGCGAACGATTGGCAGAGGGCACACCCGTAGAAGGTGTCGACCTCTTCGTCCGAGAGGCCCCTGGCGCGGGCGTCACGGCCCTCGAAACGGGCGAGGGCCTCGGGGAGGCGAGCCTCGACCTCTTCCGGATCGGTAAAGAAGGTGACCTGCATCGCCTCGATAATCGGCAACTCGCTCCTGAAGAGCGAGAGGAGCACCCGGCCGAGGTACTCAAGCGTGTCGAACCCGGCTTCGAAGGCCTTCTTCGAGAGGCGGATCCAGATGTCGTACCGCTGGTTGAGGTGCATCAGCCCGTCGACATAGTTGGTGTACTCGTGGATCCGCCGTTCGATGATCCCCTCGAAGTCCTCCTCCAGTGCCGGGCCGGCGACATCGATCAGGATTCCGAGGGGGTGCCGTGCCCCCTCGGGCAGGTCGCGGATATCCGGCCCCACCACCCGCACAGTACCGTGCTCGACCGCCTCCAGGGGACGGACGCGGACGAGCTCCCACTTGGCCCCGACACCGGGCCCGCCGAACTCGAGGCGCATCTCCTGCTTGCGGATCCGCTCCCCCTCGTTCGCGAGCCCGACGTCGACCGGGACACCCTCGATCATGGCGCCCCCTCCTCGAGAGCGAAGGCCTCGACGACCAGCGACCGCCAGTCGGCCCAGGAGAGGTTCGGGAGTGAGAACGAGGCGTGGGGCTCGTAGGCGGGTGAGAGTGAGACCGTAACCAGGGGAGCAGTGCCGTGACGGAGGCCCGAGAGGAGGGTCCACTCGAGCGCATACGTGAGCCCGGCGATAAAGACGACGTCGTGCGGCCCGGCGCCATCGACGCCAGTCCAGTTCGGGTCGACGAGCCGATGACCCAGGTTCATCGCGGAGATGCATCGGGC
This sequence comes from uncultured Methanospirillum sp., assembly GCA_964386835.1. Classification (GTDB taxonomy): domain Archaea; phylum Halobacteriota; class Methanomicrobia; order Methanomicrobiales; family Methanospirillaceae; genus UBA288. Next base: position 16,427 of record CAYLUL010000022.1, on the reverse strand, counting down.
GGGCTCGACCCCCCGTTCGCGAAGGGCGGGGGCGGTGTCGCCGGTGGCGGCCACCGGGATCGATGCCCGTTCGGCCCATCGGGCGAGCAGGTCGATCGCGAGCTCGCCGTCGCGGCCGACGACGAGCGCCCGGTGGCCGATGATGATGAGGGGCCGCTTTGCCCGGCGGACGAGCGCCGTAAGGACGGCTGGCTTCTCGATCACGGTCGCTGTCTTCGTGCCGCCCAGCATTGCGGGCTGGCCGGGCGTGGTCCTGCTCACTGGAACGCCTCCTCGGGGAGGAGGGTCGGGTCGGGGATCGACCGCTCAACCCAACCCCGTGCCTCGAGGACCTTCAGGAGCGCCTCCTTCTGCATCAGGGGCAGGTCGGCCCGTGTCCGGACGAACCGGTCGAGGTCATCGGGCATTCGCCCGTAGCATCGGTCGTAGAGGTCGATATAATGCGAGAGCTTGATGGAGCGGCCCCGACTCGTGTCATTCGGTCGCATGGCGAGCTTGGCGATGAGCGCCATCGCTTCCTCCTTCGTCTCTGCAGCGATAAAGAGGTGCTCGGGGACCGGTCCGACGTAGACCTCCTCGCCGCTTCGCCGGTCGCGGACCATCCAGTCCTCGTCGTTGTCGGACCGCCCGAGCAGCATGCGCCGATATTTCGCGCCATGCGGGCCCACTACGACAGGGATCCCGAGCCGCCAGAACCCGGCAGCGATCGCGGCGGCCTTCTGGGACATCGCGCCCCAGGCGACACCGACCGCACCGACCCGGTTGTAGACATAGTCGGCGACCTCCACGTAGTTGCCCGAGAGCTTCCTCTTTGCAAAGATGGAGGCGATCTTGATCGCGGCGCCCGAGATGTGGGCATTCGCGACGCAGGAACCGACGTTCACGACCCCCCCCGCTTCGAACCGACCCGAGAAGCGCTCGTAGGGGGTGAGCCCCTCCTCGTCCCGGTGCATCGCGACTGCCATCGCCGAGCACCCTGAGGTGCAGACCACGAACCGCCGCTTCGCGAACTCGGTCACCATCTCGGCAACCTCGGCCCCACCCTCGAGATAGTTCGCACAGCCGACGAATGCGACCACGCCGGGGATCTCCCCGAGGACGAGCGGGCCGCCGACCTCCCTGATCTCGACGTCCTGGATCGGGCCGCGGCCGGTCCGGATCGCGTACCGCTCGCACTCATCGCAGGACGCGACCATGAGCCGGTGGACCTCGATCCCCTGCGGGCAGGAATCCTCACACCTCCCGCACCCGACACACGACCGGAGCATCCCGCCGAGGATAGATGCATCCCCGAACTTCGCTGCCTGCATCCCGAAGACCAGGTCCTTCTCCGATGGGCAGGCCCCGGCGCAGGCACCACACGCCCCGCAGGTGGCGGCGAGGGCGGCCACATCGATCGCCGTCGGCACCGATCGTTCCGGGCGACGCCGAACGGCGACCCGGACAGCAACCTCGCCGACCTTCTCGGGATCCAGGACAAGGACGCCCGGGACGCTGCCGGCTACAAGGTCCTCGATGAGTGTATCGGGGATGTCCTGTGTTCGGTCGGCCAGGCCCAGGCAGTTCTTCTCGGAGGTCGCGATCACCGGGATACCGAGGCGCGCCGCCTCATCCAGGAGATCGGTCCGGACACACTGTTCGTCCACGACGACCAGGTCGGGGATGCCCGACCGGATATACCGGAGCTGCCATGAGATTGGGCCGATGATCTTCGCCGAGGACGAACGCCGGGTCATGTCGATCGCCGTGCAGCAGATACCGGTCACCTCGACGGTCCCCTCCAGGCCGTGGTCGGCGAGGTAGTCCAGGATCGCGGCCGCCGGCGGGACGTTGTGCCCCACCACCAGGATGACGGGCCGCTCAATATCGACGGTGTCGAGTCCCAGGGGAACCAGCACGGCGTCCTGGTCGGCCTTCGGGAAGTCGAAGGCGGAGATCTGGGCGACATCGGCGACCTCCATGGAGACGTGGTCGACCATGCCGGCGTGGAGCACCTTTGACTCAAAGTCGATCGGGTCGCCCTCCTGGCCGGTGTGGGTCGCTGCGAGGAGGCTGACGAGCTGGGCATCGCAGTACTCCAGGACAGTCTCGAGGTCACCGAGGGTCTCGGGCCGCTCTCCACAGACGAGTTCCACGTGGGGCATGCGGAGGTCGACCTGGTGGCCGCCGGGGTCAAGCGGGAAGCTCCGGCCGTTCCGCTCGACCAGATGGTGCACCAGTTCCCGGGCATGGCTGGTGTGGGTTGCGGCCCCGATACAGGCGGCGAGGAGCACGATCCGCGACTGCTGGGCGGCCAGTGTGATCCCGCAGGCCCCCCGTTTTCCTCCCGAGAGGTCGCATTTGCCGTAGGTGCAGAGGCAGCAGAGGTCGCAGAGCGGCATATAGAACGGGCGATAGCGGGCGAGCAGTCGCCGATCCCAGTCGCGGAGGGCGGTCGCCGAAGGGTACGGGGTCGGGCCGGCCTGCTCCTCCCATGTCCCCGATCCGATCCGGCCGATACCGACGCGCAGATCCCGCACCCGGCCAAACGGTGAGGCGATCTCTCCGATACGAATGTCGATTCCCTTCATAGCAGCAGTCCGGTCTTCGTGGCGTTTTCGCCCGGGCCTGTAGAGCGCTCCACCGATCCTACGGAGGGCAGGATATTAAAATGTATGGAGATTCATGAGAGCAGCCCGGCCTGTTCGAGGAGCCTCCCGACCGAAGCAAGGCCGGGGTTGTCGACGGGGAGTTCGAAGACGGATCGGCCCTCCAGCGTGACCTCCGCGACGAGTGGGTCGTTCTCGACCCGCCCGATGTAGGGCAGCCCGGTAGCGAGCGCACGCTCCTCTATGGCAGGGTCGACCTGGAACCCTCCGGCCACGACAAAGCGGTCGTACCGGACGTTCGACTCGTCCGCGACGCGCTTTGCCCGTGCCACGTGGTCGAATGACTTCTTCGAGGCTCCGACCAGGTCAATCACGAGGTCGACCTCGTCCGCGACCCGTCGGTTCAGGTGCTCGAGCCCCGCGGGGGAGTCGATCAGGAGGTAGGCGTACGGGCGGGCGAACCGACCGAGCGCCCTTTTCAGCGCTGCGTCCGGGAGACAATAACAGCCCTCCACCCACTTGGTGCCGAGCGCAATCAGGTCGAACCCCTTCCCCTCATACACGCCGTCTTCCCAGATCCGCCCCTCAATCCGCTCCGAGGGGGCCACCCCGGTCGTCGTCCCGGTCCCGGTGATAAAGGTCTCCTCCAGGAGCTCGGCGATCGTCCTGACCCCTGCGCCAGCGAGGTCGGCCCCGACCATCTCGGCGAGCGACTGGTCGGGGTCGGCGTCGACCAGCAGGATCGGACCCTGTCCGTGGTCGCAGAGCCAGCGGGCCGCGAGTGCGACGGTCGTCGTCTTTCCTGTCCCGCCACGGCCAACGACCACGACCCGGATCACGCGTCCACCTCCCGGAGGACCCGGTCCAGGAGCGCTTCGACCCGCTCTGCCGTGGCCCCCCTGTCCGGCACCGCCCTCCCCTCACGGCTGGCGAGAGCGACTGCGGGGTCCTCGGGGAGCAGGGCGACGAGGGGTAAGCCCAGCCGATCGGCGCAGGCGGTCGCCGCCGCCTCTCCTCCGTTCAGGCCGAGCCTGCTCCCGACGAGGGCCACGCGGGGGATCCCGAGCTCGGTTGCCAGCGATACGATACGGCCGGCGATACCGCAGGCAGCGGCCGACCCATCCACGAGCACGAAGAGCAGGTCCACACCCGCCGCCGTCCCTCGACCCAGGTGTTCGAGCCCTGCCTCCAGGTCGAGCACGACCGCCTGCTGCTCGCTCACGACCAGTCGGCGGAGCAACGCCCGGATCACGGCGGCGGACGGGCAGGTGCAGCCCCCCCCCGCCGCCCGGATGGTTCCCATCACGATCAGGTCGGGTCCCGCGGGGGTCCGCACGGCCCGGGATCGAACCAGGTCGTCGACCGGGAACGAGAGGTTGTACACACCGGAATACCCGGTCGCGGTCTTCGCAGCGACGAGCTCCTGGTCCTCGCCGATCGGGATGATCGCTTCAGCGACTCCGGGTTCGAGTCCGAGAGCGGGCCCGAGGTTCGGGGCCGGGTCGGCATCGATCGCGAGTGTCGCATACCCACGCCCTGCCAGGGCGCGGGCGAGCGAGGCGGCGAGCGTGGTCTTGCCGACCCCCCCCTTGCCCGAGACAGCCAGTTTCATCATCCCTCTCCTGCCAGACAGGTGGGGAGGCCGGAGGATTAAGCTACCGTTCGGGCGAACGAACGGTTTTTCTCGAAACAGGGCGACGAGTCGTGCATGTCGCCTCCCGCGTACCGACGGATGGCTCGTACCACTCTTCTCGACCGCGTGGAGGAGGCCCGCCGCCTCCTCGAGTCCTGCCGGCTCTGCATCCGGCGGTGCGGCGTGAACCGACTGGATGGCGAGCGGGGATGGTGCGGGGCCGGCATGGACCTCCGTATCTCGGGATTCGGCCCCCACTTCGGTGAGGAGCGCCCGCTCGTCGGGAAGAGAGGCTCCGGCACGATCTTCTTCTCACACTGCACGATGGGCTGCGTCTTCTGCCAGAACTTTGAGACCTCACGTCTCGGGCGGGGCGAGGACCTGACACCGACCGGGCTTGCGGCGATCATGCTGCGCCTGGAAGCGGCCGGCTGCCATAATATCAACCTGGTCTCTCCCACCCACTATGTCCCGCAGGTTCTGGAGGCCGTCGCGAGCGCCGCCGCGGAGGGGCTCTTCGTGCCCCTCGTTTATAATACCGGGACGAGTGAAACCCTGGAGACCCTGCGCCTCCTCGACGGGGTCGTGGATCTCTATCTCCCGGATGCCAAGTACGCAAACGACCGGGTGGCCGCGGCCCTCTCATCGCTGCCAGGGTACGTGGCGGCGATGAAAGCAAACCTGCTCGAGATGCAGCGCCAGGTGGGGGACCTCATCTGCGTGGACGGGATCGCGGTGCACGGCCTGATCGTCCGGCACCTGGTGCTGCCCGACGCCCTCTCGGGCGGGTGCGCCCTGATGCGGTTTGTCGCCAGCGAGGTCTCGCAAGACGCGTGCGTCAACATCATGGACCAGTACCGGGTGGTACGGCAGTTCTCACCTGAGGAACTCGCGCACAACCCCTGGATCGAGCGGACCCTCAGGGCGGTCACGCCATACGAGGTCGAGCGGGTGCTCGCTTGCGCGAGGGCGGCGGGCCTCCACCGGTTCGCTGACTGAATGGAAACGGGGAGACGGGCCGGGCATTCTCCTGATCCTCGGGGATCGATCCGTGTTCACGCTCTCGATTCCGCCACTTCTCCGTCCTGGGTGAACCATCGGCCCACCTCGTTCGCCAAGAGGAGGGCCGTCGCGACCGAGATCACGAGGAGCACGATCGTCTCCTGGTCGGCGGCGCCCACCACCACAACCAGGAGGATCGCCGTGAGCGGGGCCCCGAGCGCCACCGCGATCGCCGCCGCCTGGATGCAGAGGACGAAGAGAATGACCGGTATATCGGGAAAGACCAGGTTGAGGGCGAGCCCGACCAGGGTGGCGGAGAATAGGAGCGGGAAGAGCGGGCCGCCGATGTACCCGCCCTTGAAGGAGACCCCAAGGAGCAGGACCTTCAGGACGGCCATCAGGAGGAGCATCGCGATGCCGATCCGGGCGGGGTCGGCGATGATGTCGTGAATCTGCGCCTCTCCCGAGAAGAGGAGGTCCGGGATGAGGGTGCCGATCGCCGCAACGACGATCCCTGCCGCGAAGGCGCGCAGCACGACCCGTTCCCCGAAGAGCTGGTCCATCGCCATCCCGACAGAACGAAGGCAGGCACCCGTCCCGACGGCAACAAGGGCCCCTATCACCCCGCACACAATCGCCGCAGGGACGAAGGCCGGGTGGAGCTCTCCGAGCGGGGAGAACGGCATGGAGTTGGCAAACGGTGTGAGGCCGAGGAGACGGAAGATGACGAAGCCGACGGCCCCGGCGAGCAGGTTCCAGACCAGGAACTCGACCCCGTTTCTGCGGGCACCTCCCGGCTGCAGCTCGGTGGCGAGGACCCCGGTGAAGAGCACGCTGCCGATGATCCCGTTGAAGGACGAGGCGAGCGCCGCGAGATCGAACCCAGAGGCGGTGTCCTCGGGCACCCGGACCCGCCGGCGGAGGAATGCCGAGACCTGGCTGACCAGCATCGCGAGGGCCCCTTCGGGCCCGATCGACGCCCCGGAGAGGAGGGAGCAGAGCGACGAGATGAGCGTACCCGGGAAGAGGCGAACGTCGGCCTCCCCGCTGTCCCCACGCACCGACTCGACGAGCCCCCCGCCGGTGACGGAGGGGGCCCCGAGGTATCGTCGGGAGAGGCCGACGGCCAGGGAGAAGAGGAGCACCAGCACGGGCAGCGCCCAGGGGGAGGCGGCGGTGATCCCGTTCCCGGTCCAGACCTGGCGGTTGAGCCAGGTGTACAGGACCATGAACCCGGCGGAGAAGAGGATCGCGAGGATAGCGACCCCCAGGACGCCGGCCAGTGACTGCAGGACTCCCCATTGCGGGGCCGTGGACTCCCTGTTCCCGGACATCGACGGACCTTCCTGCTCGTCACTATCTTCGTGACCGGGAAAAACCTGTCGAAGCAGACCGGAGCGAACGGCTGTCGCCCGGGCCGGGTGCCGTCTCAGGTGCCAGATGGCTGACCCTTCGCGGCCTTGACGAAGGCCCGCACCCGCGCATGGTCCTTCTGGCCGGGTGCCGATTCGACCCCCGAGGCGACGTCGACTCCGAACGGCCCGATCTCCCGGATCGCCTCCTCCACGTTCTCCAGTGTCAGGCCCCCTGCGAGCAGCACCGGGCGCGTTGATGACGCGACGACCTGCCGGGCGTACCCCGGGTCGAACGCCTGCCCGGTCCCGTGCGACCCGTCGACGATCACCAGGTCACCGTCGTCGGGGGCGGGAGAGCCGGGTGCGACGACGCGGATCAACAGAACGCCCGCAGAGGGTGGGAGCTGGAGGGGCTGAGAGAGCTGGATCGCATCGGGCCCCGCCTCCAGGCACTCGGCCAGCCCCGTATCGGTCGCGGTGTGGCTCACGACCACCCGCATCACCCTGGGCGGCACCTCGGCAAAGACCCGCAGCGCCTGTTCGATCGTGCAGGACCGGGGGGACGCCGAGCACATGACGACCCCGATCGCATCGGCGCCGGCCTCTACCGCGGCGCGGGCGTCCTCCGGGCAGGTGATCCCGCAGACCTTGACGAACGTCACCCAGCGTCTCCGCTTCCTTTCGCGAGCGTATGGATCCGCTCGATCACGGTCGAGAGGCGAAGGATGCGGTCTTCTGTCTCCCGAACAGCCCTGGTGGCGGCCCGCGCCTCTTCCGCGGTCGACCCGACGATGCGGCCGACCTCGTGGATGGAAGCGGCCACCTCTTCGGTCGTGGCCGCCTGCTCCTCGGCCGCCGCGACCACCTCGGCAGCGGAACGGGCCACCCCGTTCGCCGCCTCCTCGATTCGCCGGAATGCGGCGAGCGCCTCGGACGACTGGGCCGTCCCCCGCTCGACCAGGCTCTGCGCCTCGACCATCGCGGCCGCAGCCGCCCGGGAGGAGTTGATCAGCGCATCGATCATCACCTCGATCTGCTCCGCGCCCGTCTTGGACTCCTGGGCGAGCGCCTTCACTTCGGCCGCCACCACGGCGAAGCCCCTGCCGGCCTCGCCAGCCCTCGCCGCTTCGATCGCCGCGTTCAGGGCGAGCAGGTTTGTCTGGGTCGCCAGGTCGCGAATCATCGTCAGGACGCGGGAGATGTCGGCCATCCGCCGCTCGACGTCCGTGAGCGAGGTGTGCACCCGGTTCACCGACTCCTCGATCGCCTCGTTCCCCTTCGCGACGTTGACGGCGAGGCCGGCACCCTCCTCTGCCGCCAGGCTCGCCTGGCCTGCCTGCTGCGAGACCATCTCGATCGCCGCCGTGATCTGCTCGATCGCGTTCGTCAGGTCTTCCATCGCTTTTTGAATCTGCTCGACACCGGTCGCCGAGATCTCCGCGTTCGACGACACCTGCGCCGAGGCCTCCGCGATCGACTCGGCCTGTGCGCCGATCTCGGCGATCCCCCCTGCCGCCTCCATGGTCGCACCGATCAGGTCGGCCGCCTGTTTCTTCGCATTTCTCTCCCCCGGTGCTCCACCCAGTTCGAGCCAGACGGGCGGCCGGGGCGCAGCATCCCCGGAGAGCCGGACGGCCCGGGCCAGGAGGCGATGCCCGTCGTTCCTTCCAGGCAGGGTCACCTCTCCTTCAGCCCGTCCACGCCGCGCGGCTCCGGAGACGACGGCACCGAGGCCGGCGAGCTCCGCCCGGTTCCCGATCAGTCGGTCGGGTGGGAGGCCAAGGAGGCGGGAGAAGGTGTCCGACGCCGCGAGGACGACGAGGTCCCCGTCCAGGACCGCCTGGGGGTACTGGGACTCACGAATGCAGGAAGAGAGTTGGTCGAGGCCGATCACGGGTTCAGCTGGCACATAGGGATCGTCGGCGGCGCTGGAGAATAAGGTTGATGGCCCCACGCTCACTCGAGAAGGGCGGCGCCGATCACACACTGGCCGAAACTGATGCAGCCGTCCCCCAGCGGGAGGCGGGTGTTCGTGATACACACAAGCCCGCTTCCCCTGCACGCGTCCTGGATCGTGCTCCGGATCGCGGTGTTGATCGCAACTCCTCCGGAGAGCGCGACCGTCTCGATCCCCCGTTCGCGTGCGGCCTCGATCGCCAGGTGAGCGATCCCCCGGGAAAGGTTCGCCTGGAACGCCGCCGCCAGGTCGGGGACCGACCCCTTCCCGGTGAGCGCCCGGTCGGCGAGTTCGCCCATCAGGCGTGAAGTCGAGAGGAGCGATGCACCCCCCGCCGAGCGAAACTCCAGCGGCCAGGGCTCGGGCCGCCCCCGTGCCGCGGCAGCCTCCAGCTTCATCGCGGGCTCTCCGTCGAAGGTCCGCTCCCTGCAAAGCCCGAGCAGAGCCGCGGCCGCATCGAGGACGCGGCCGGTGCTGGTCGAGAGGGGGGTGTTGACGCGGCGAGCCGTCTGCCGGGCGAGCACATCTCGCTCGAGTTCGGACCAGCCCCGTTCGGCGAGCAGGTCCAGGACCCGGTCCTCGGGCAGGACTCCGTAGAGCATCCGCTCGGGGAACCTGGTCGCGAGGTCGCCGCCGGGCATCGGCACCGGCTCGAGGTGAGCCACGCGGTCGAGGGTTGGGACGGCGCCGGCAAAGACCTCGCCTCCCCAGACCGTGCCGTCGTCGCCGTACCCGACGCCGTCGATCGCGATCCCGATGCAGGGCTCCCGGGTGACCGACGCGATATGGGCACGGTGGTGCTGGACCGGTATCGCCGGCACGCCGAGCGCCGTTGCCAGCTCCCGGGCGTACCGGGTCGAGAGGAACTGGGGATGCAGGTCGTGGGCCACCGCGTCGTACCGGGCGCCGAGCCAGCCGCCGAGCTTCTCGATCGTCTCGACCAGGTAGGCGAGAGTCTCGGGGTTCCTGACATTCCCGACGTGGGGCGAGGTGACGGCGTGACCGTCCCGGTAGATGGTCGCGTTGGACGAGAGTTCAGGCCCGACGCCGAGCAGGCACCGGTCCCCGAGGTCGATCGGGGTCCGGAGGGGTGCGTACCCACGCGAGAGCCGGATCAGGTGCCCGTCGCGCACCACCGAGTCGTCGCAGCGGTTCACGATCGGCCGGTCGTGCGTAAGATACGCGTCGGCGATCCTGGAGAGGGCCTGGACGGCCCGGTCGAACCCGGTCACCATCGGGTATCCCGGAACATTCGCCGAGGTCATCACGAGCACCGGGTGGGCGAGACGAGAGAAGAGGAGGTGATGGAGCCCCGTATACGGCAGCATCATCCCGATCGTGTGAAGGTTCGAGATCGCGGAGAACGCGTCCGGGTCCCGTTTCTCCAGTACCACGATCGGCCGCTCTCGCGAGAACAGGGCGTCTCTCTCCTGATCGTTGATCCCCGCCGCCGCCTCGACCGTCTCCGGGCGGGCCATCACCGCCAGCGGTTGCTCGGGCCGGCCGAGCCGACCTTTGAGTCGTTCCGCTGCCTCCTCGACACAGGCGATGTGAAACCCTCCGATGCCCCGAATTGCCAGTATCGCCCCTCCATCGAGGCGCTCGGCCGCCGCACCGATCGGGTCGTCCGTCAGGATCGGACAGCCGTTCGCGTCGTGGAGCGAGACTCGCGGGCCGCACGAGGGACAGGCGATGGTCTGGGCGTGGTGCCGGCGGGAGGCGGGATCGGCGAACTCTCCCCTGCACCCCTCGCAGAGCTCGAAGGAGTCCATCGAGGTCCTGGGCCGGTCGTAGGGGAGGTCGCGGATGATACTGTACCTGGGCCCGCAGTCGACGCACGAGGTTGCCCAGTAGCCGTGGTACCGGTTGGACGGGCTCCTGATCTCCTCGAGGCAGCGGTCGCAGGTCGCCACGTCGGGCGGGATCAAGCCCGTCCGCGCTCCCTCTTCCGAGGCAAGGATGGAGAAGCCGTCCGGGACCGGTCCATCCAGGGAACGGACCGCGACCGTGTCAATCCGGGCGAGGGGGGGTCCATGGCGCAGGGACTCGATCAGCTCGTCCGGGACGATCCCCCGGTAGCTCTCCCGCCACGC
>CAYLUL010000022.1:0-5789 GCA_964386835.1 uncultured Methanospirillum sp. | reverse complement strand
GTCGATCCGTTCCCCTGCAACGCGCACCTCGACCTCGGAACCGAGGTTCTTCACCGAGCCCGAGAGGCCGAGGCGGACCGCCTCGGCATAGACGAACGGTCGGAAGCCAACACCCTGTACAACTCCCCTAACCGTGATCAGGACCTGCTTCATCGTCGTGAAACCTTTATCGCCGAATCGCGACAATATATATTGGGGTTCTCCGTGACAGGGCACATTCGAATAATCAACGACCCGGTAGAACTGGTCCCTCTTCTCATTACCTTCAATGACGCGAAATATAAACAGATCTACGAGCTCCTGAACCGTGCCTGGCTCACGGAGTCGGAACTCGCCTCCGAGACCGGGGGTGATTCGGTCGATGACTGCATCACGATCCTCAAGAAGGGAAACCTCGTCGAAGAGCAGTGGCGGATGCCGGAACCGGGCAAAAAGCCCGAGAAGGAGTTCCGTGCGACCTACTCCAAGTTCCGGGCGAACTTCCAGTGCGGGATGAACGAGCTCTCGGACCTGCTCTATCTTGCCGTCTCCAACGACGAGACCCTGCGGACGACTGTCGAGGCGATCGAGGCCGAACTCTCGAGCGGGAACGTCTCCATCAACGACCTGGCACGCAAGTTCAACGTCTCCCCCACCTTTATCCGGGGCATCGCGAAGCGGAGCCAGCGCATGGACGTGAAGGGACAGGGGCTGGTCTTCCTTGACCGGGCTCGCTGACGACCCCCTCACAACGATTCTGCGTTCGAAGCGGGAGTCAACCCGTTTCCAGTGCCTGGTGGAGATCGCTGAGCACCAGCCAGCCGTTCGGCAGCTCGAGATCGCGGAGCGGCTCGGGATCACGCCACAGGCCGTCTCGGAGTACATCCGGGAGCTGGTAGACGACGGCATGGTCTCCTCGCAGGGGAGAGGGAGATACGAGGTGACCCGCGAGGGGATCGAGTGGGTCCTCACCCACGCCGAGCAGCTCGAGACGTACGCCCGTCACGTGCGGCGCGACCTGATCCAGCAGGTCTCAATCTGGGCCGCAATTGCCGCTGAAACCCTCGATGAGGGCGAGATCGTCGGGGTCTACATGCGAGACGGCCTTCTGTACGCGGGCCGAGAGCCCCGGTCGGCCAACGGTGCCGTGGTCCGTTCCGCCCGTGCGGGCGAGGATATCGGCGTGACCCGACTCTCGGGGCTGATCGAGCACCGCGAGGGGCTCGTTCATGTCGCAAAGGTTCCACGGGTCGAGAAGGGCGGTTCCGCGGCGGTCGACTTCGCGGTCCTCGCATCCCTCGCATCCGGGATCCCGGTGGTGGCCGCCGTCGGTATCGAGGCGCGGGTGGCGCTCCAGAAAGCCGGCCGGCCGGCCGACATGTTCTTCGGTGCCCGTGAGGGTGTGATCGAGGCGGCGTTCCACGGGCTCGACTGCCTGCTCTGCTGCGTGGACGATGAGTTCACCGAATTCTTAAAGAGGCTCGAGGGTGCAGGCCTGACCTATCGTATCCATGACCTGATGCACCGATGATCACGATCGTCTCGCCGACCCGGGAAGCGTTTCGACTGCTCTTCTTCGACGGCCGGCATGTGACTGCGGTCGGGCAGGTCGTACTCGCCGAGACCCCGAAGGGGATTCGTCCGAAGGAGTACCGCGTCCGACAGGTGGGCCGGCGGCAGTTCAAGAACACGCCGACCAAGGAGCTCGTTAACCTCCTCCGCTCCACCGAGGTGATGCTGACGGCGCCGTCGCCGCCGTTCGAGGCGTTCCTCGCCGACCTCCAACTGAAGCCCCGCCCGCTCAACGCATGTCGCCTCTGCCTCCTCGAGGACCGTGTCACCCAGGTGCGTGAGAAGGACGCGGTGCGCTACGGAAAGGAGAGGATCTGCCTCCCCTGTGCACGGCGGGAGCTCCGGCGCGAGGTCGCCCATTTCGGGAGGATGGCCCGTGGGGCGGTCGGTCACCTCGATGAGCTCCTCTTCCGTTACCGGGATGTCGACCGCGTCCTGGCGGCGATCCAGCCCGAGACCACGCGGAAGCGTTCGACCCTGTACGACCGGGTCGAGGCCCAGGCAGTGGGGGAGACCCAGGCGCTCGTGGAGCTCCCGCTGCCTCGTCCGTTCGTGGAAGCCAGCGGCGTCGAGCGGCTGATGCCGGTTCAGCAGCTCTCGATCGAGGCCGGGCTTCTTTACGGGAAGGACCTGCTCGTCGTCGCTGCGACGGCGTCGGGCAAGACCTTCATCGGCGAGATGGCCGGGATCAAGAACAACCTGGAAGGGCGCGGCCGGATGCTGTTTCTGGTCCCGCTTGTGGCGCTCGCTGTCCAGAAGCACCAGCGGTTCGCCGAGCGGTACGGCGAGTTCGCCCGGGCATCGCTCCAGATCGGAAAGGCCCGGATTCATATCCCCGAAAATCGCAACCGGGTCTCCTCCGATCCGCGGGGGGCGCTCGTCGTCGGCACCTACGAGGGGGTGGACCACCAGCTCCGGCTCGGGCGGTTCCCCGAGAAGATCGGAACGGTCGTGATCGACGAGATCCAGATGCTCGAGGACCCGGAGCGGGGCCACCGCCTCGACGGGATGATCGCCCGGCTCAAGCACCTCTTTCCCCAGGCCCAGTTTCTCTATCTCTCGGCCACAATCGGCTCCCAACGATCAAGCGGCTCGTCGAGGAGGAATACCGAAAGCGGTCTTCGAAGGGGTTCCACGGCCAGACGATCATCTTCACGAACGCACGGGCGCGCTGCCACGTCGTGGCCGAGAAACTCGGAAAGCACGCGGCCGCATACCATGCAGGCCTGACCGCACAGGAACGGCGCGAAGTTGAGGATCGGTTCCTCAAGGGAAAGCTCGCCGCGGTGGTCACCACGGCGGCGCTCGGAGCGGGGGTCCACTTTCCCGCCTCGCAGGTGATCTTCGACGCGCTCGCAATGGGCATCTCCTGGCTGACCGTGCAGGAGTTCCAGCAGATGTCCGGGCGCGCGGGCCGGCCAGACTTCCACGACGAAGGGCGGGTCGTGGTGCTGGCAGAACCCGGCGCTACGTATTCACGCGACTCCTCGACGACGGAAGAGGAGGTGGCGGTCCGCCTGCTGAAAGGGGAGATGGGCGAGGTGGCGCCGACCTACGACCTCGAACAGTCGAGCGAGGAGTTCGCCGCGAACGCCGTCGTCGCCCGCGGCAACGCGGCCGCCATCACCGCGATCGAGGAACGGATGGTCGGGACGATGGAGCCTGTGCTCCCCGACCTGATCGCACAGAAGTTGATCCTGGAGCGCAGCGGTCGGCTGGAGCTGACCCCACTCGCCCGGATCATGGCCGAGAACTTCATCGGGATCGAGCGACTGACCCTCATTCGGGACCTCGTGAAGAAGAAGGATGACCCGATCGAGATCCTGACGGAGCTCGAGTGCGAGGTCGACTAAATCGCGGTCTCCCATCCTTCGACCTGGCTCCGCCGGAACACGGTGCCGTCGATATAATGTGGACTGACCACCAACCACACCAGACGGTATTCATGGGATCCACGCTTGTAGAGAAGGTCTTCACAGGTCGATGCGGGACCGATGTCAGGGCAGGCGAGGTCGTGATGGCACCGATCGACGCCGCGATGATCCACGACATCACCGGGCCGCTCGCGATCCGGACCTTCCGTGAGATGGGCGGGGAGCGGGTCCACGACCCATCACGAGTTGTCATGCTCTTTGACCACCAGGTGCCGGCCGATTCGATCGCTGCCGCCGAGAACCAGGCATTTATGCGGGGGTTCGCGCAGGAGCAGGGTATCCGGAACTACGACCTCCGGGAGGGGGTCTGTCACCAGGTCGTGCTCGAGAAAGGGCATGCCGCACCGGGCGAGATCGTGATCGGTTCGGACTCTCATACCTGCATGTATGGTGCGGTGGGAGCGTTCGCGACCGGGGTGGGCTCGACCGATATGGGCTTCGCCCTCCGGTTCGGTGCCCTCTACTTCCGGGTGCCCGAGACGATCCGGGCCACCGTCGATGGCGCCTTCTCGAAGCGAGTCGGGCCAAAAGACCTGATCCTCTCGATCGTCGGCGACATCGGGGCCGACGGTGCAACCTACCGTGCGGTGGAGTTCGGGGGCGAGGCGATCGCGGGGATGAGCCTTCCCGGGCGCATGACCCTCTGCAACATGGCGATCGAGATGGGCGCCAAGGTCGGCATCGTTCCCCCGGACGAGCAGACCTGGGCATATCTGAAGAGTCGCCGGAACGGCATCGGCCAATTCGAGCTCGCCTCCGATCCCGATGCCACCTTCGCGGAGACTCGGCGCTACGATGCAGCATCCCTGGAACCCCAGGTCGCTGTACCGCACAACGTCGACCACGTGGTGCCGGTCTCAAAAGTAGCCGGGACGAACGTCGATCAGGTCTTCATCGGGTCCTGCACAAACGGTCGGTTCGAGGACCTCGCCGAGGCGGCAGAGGTCCTCGGGCACCGGGAGTTCTCGAAGGACGTGCGGGTGATCGTGATCCCGGCGTCGCGCGAGGAGTACCTGAAAACCCTCCGCGCCGGACTCATTGAGCGGTTCGTCGAGGCGGGCGCGCTCGTCGAGGCGCCCTGCTGCGGGCCGTGCATGGGTGGGGCCTTCGGTCTGATCGGACCGGGGGAGGTCTCGCTTTCGACCTCGAACCGCAATTTCCGGGGACGACAGGGCTCGACCGAGGGAGAGGTCTACCTCTCCTCGGCGGCGACTGCGGCGGCGTCGGCGATCACCGGCGTGATCACAGACCCACGGGAGGTATAGGATGTCCGAGCAGATGGAGAGAGAGACGGTCAGGACCGTAACGCTTCCTCGGAGCATGGGAGCCCCACGCATCTGGAAGTTTGGCAACGATATCGACACCGATGCGATCATTCCCGGACGGTTCCTCGTCATCAATGATCCGGCGGAGCTCGCGAAGCATGCCTTCGAGGGAACGCGGGGCGAGTTCGCCCAGTCCGTGCTCCCCGGCGATGTGGTCGTCGGCGGCCGCAACTTCGGCATGGGGTCCTCGCGTGAGCACGCACCGCTGGCGCTGAAGGGCGCCGGCATCCGGTTCGTGGTGGCTGAGTCGTTTGCCCGGATCTTCTACCGGAACGCGATCAATGTCGGACTGCTGCCGCTTACGACGCCCTCGACAGCAGCGTTCGAGGACGGCGCGGAGTTTGCGGTCGACCTGTCCGGAAATTCGATCTCGGTCGACGGCGTGACCTACCCACTCGAACCGGTGCCCGTGTTTCTTCAGCGGATCGCGGATGCCGGCGGGCTTGTTGAATACGCCAGGGCGATCAGGGAGGTGGAGCTGTGCAGCATCGGATCGCCGTGATCGGCGGGGACGGCATTGGTCCCGAGATCGTGCGCGAGGGCTGCCGCGTCCTCGACGCCGCCGGCGAGCGGTTCGGTTTCGACCTGGACTTCACGGAGTTTGAGATCGGTGCAGACCGCTACCTTGAGACAGGTGTCCTGCTGAGCGAGGAGGACCTGGCTGAACTCGGAGCGTTCAGAACCGTCTACTTCGGAGCGATTGGCGATGACCGAGTGCGGCCCGGGATCCTCGAGAAAGGCATCCTCCTGGCGCTCCGTTTCCACTTTGACCAGTACGTGAACCTCCGGCCGATCAAGCTCCTTGCGGGGGTCTCGACGCCGCTCGCGGAGAAGGGGCCGGCCGATATCGACTTCGTCGTGGTCCGGGAGAACACCGAGGACTTCTACGTCGGGATCGGCGGGCGGCAGAAGCCCGGGCGGGGCCGCGCCGAGCTCGAGGTGCTCCGCTCGCTCTACTCGGTGAGATTCGGCCTCGACA
>CAYLUL010000021.1:0-20274 GCA_964386835.1 uncultured Methanospirillum sp. | reverse complement strand
GACGGGGCAGTCCTGACAAGCAGGTAGCGCCGGTTCTGCCGGAGCGTCGGGGGCCGGGGCTTCATTCGACCACCCGGACCGGTACCTTCGGGGTCATCAGGCTCTCGATCCCCGAGAAGGCCGCATCGACCCCGTCATCGTCCAGGCCAAAAAGCCCGCAGAGGGCTGCGGCAGCCCGTGGTGCCCGAAGATCGAGGCAGGAGCGGGCCCCCGAGCCGAGCACCAGCGGAAAACCGTACCGGTGGTGGAGCACGAGCACGTCGCTATAGCGCCGGAGAACCGACTGGCGGGCGGCCCCTTGCTCCCGGATGATCGGAGCGAGCAGCAGCTCGATCGCCACTCCTCGTTCGGCCGCTGTCCGGGCCGTGACATGGTCGAAGGCGTTCTTCCGGCAGAGATGGACCCCGGAGAGGGCGTGCACCCCCGGCAGGGAAGCTGCGGCCCGGTTGAACGTCCCCTCGCCGAGCTGGAGTGTCACGAAGGCGCCCTGCGGTACCTTCCTGATGCTGGCCATCGCCCGGTTCGGGTTGGGAGCCTCGATCGAAACTCCTGGTATCACCCGCACGCCGCCGAACGAGCCTGCTGGCGCTCCGATCGCAATGATTGCTGTAAAACCGAGCGCACCCGCTTCGAGGGCCATCCGCTCGACGGTCGTGTCACCGTCGATGTGGGTGCGGGCGTCGGTCCGCATAAAAAAGGGGGTTACTTGCCCCGGTTCGCGTGCGAGCGGAGCGAGGGGCGGTTCTTCTCAGTTCCGCGGCCCTTGCGGCGCATACCGCGTCCCTTCTGCCCGGCGCTGGTCTTACCGCGCTCGGCTCGGCCACGCTGGGTTGCCCGGCCCAGCCAGGCGAGCTGCGGGTCCGCGAGGACTGCCGGGTGGTGACCGTCGACCATGATCACTTCGAACCACTTCTGGCGGCCGTCCTGGCCAACCCAGTACGAGTTGAGGACCTCCATGTTCGGGAACCGGTTCGAGGCGCGCTCCTCGGCGATCCGCTGGAGCGACTTGCCCGGGGTCGCACGGCGAATCCCCATGTTGGCTGTCCGGCGTCCGCGGACGTACCGCGACATCCGCCGGCCACCGCGCCGGACCTTTGCCCGGACGATGATGACACCCTGCTTCGCCTTGTACCCGAGGGACCGGGCTCGGTCAAGCCGTGTTGGCCGAGCGATACGGACCACGGTCCCCTCACGCCGCCAGAGCTGCATGCGCTCCCAGAGGAGAGCCGAGACACCCGTCTCGTCGGGCTTCTTCCAGGCCTCCCTGATATAACTGTAGACTGATCTCGACATTGCGATCACCAGAGGTTCAGCGGACACACCGCCACATTCCTTGCACGGGACGGATCCCGAGTGCCTTTATATTTCTGCGCACGGGGTCTTTAAGCCTGCGCCCCCAGGATACCTTTGATCTTCTCCACGACATGAATCGCGTCGATCCTGGTAACCGGGTACTGGCCCTGTGCATCCTTCTCGGCCGACTTCACCATGTCCCAGACGGTGAGGAGCGCCGTTGATACCCCGACGAGCGCCTCCATCTCGACACCTGTTCGCCCCATGGTCGCGACCTCAACGGATGCCTCGATCCAGTCTCCTTCCTGTTTGAAGTCGACACGGATCGAACCGATCGGGATCGGATGGCACATTGGGATGGTCCGCGAGGTCTCCTTGACGGCAAGGATGGCGGCGACGCGGGCGGTGGCGAGCACATTCCCCTTCACGACTGTCCCGTCGGCGATCGCCTTCAGGGTCTCGGGACGGAGATGGATCCTGCCTGCCGCCCGCGCGCGGCGTGCGACCTCGTCCTTTGCCGTGATGTCGACCATTCGGGCCGCTCCCCCTTCGATATGCGTGAACTCAGGCATCCTGGCTCCCTCCATAGAGTGCTTCCGGAAGCCGTGTAAGCATGTCGGAGGCAAGGAGGCCGGCGGTACGTCTGCAGGCCGCCGCCTCACCGGCCAGACCGGCAGCGTATGCCCCGGCGACGGCCGCCTGGAACGGGGAAAGGCGGACGAGGAGCGCTCCGATCACGCCCGCGAGCACGTCCCCGGTCCCGCCAACGGTCATCGCTGGTGTGCCGGTGCGGTTAAACCGGACCCGCTCGCCGTCCGAGATGATGTCGACCGGCCCCTTGAGAAGCACCACCCCGTCTGATGCCGCGCGCCGCACAGCCTGGGCTCGCGCCACCAGCCCGTCCTGTGGAAGCGTTCCGAAGGTCCGGGCAAACTCGCCGGCGTGGGGCGTGTAGACGGTCTCGCGGGCCACCGGGAGGGGGAGGCGGAGCGCGTCCGCATCCACGACGGCGCGCCTGCAGGACGGGGCCAGTCCGGCGACGATGCCGGCCGACCCGGGCCCGAGGCCGTTCCCCATCACCACCGCATCCGCCCGTTCCACCTCGCTATGCAGTTGGTCAAGGACATCGTGCCAGCCGTCGGTTCCCTCCACCGGGATGGTGATCACATCGGGGTAGGGGAGTGGGGCTGGGGTTGCGACGAGGACGATGTCGGCGCCGGCCCGGAGCCCGGCGAGCCCGGCGAGGTACGGCGCCCCCTGGTACGGCCCGCCCCCGATCACCAGGATACGCCCCCCGTCTCCCTTATGGGCATCGGCCCCGCGGCGTGAGAGCTCGAGCAGGTCCCCGGGCCCGGCGCAGACCTCCGCCTCGAGCGGGATTCCGATCGACACGGTCTCGGCCCCTTCCATCTTCGGCCGGTGAAAGGCAAGCACCCGGTCGGCCCGGCATCCCGGGGTTGGGATGTCTGCTGCGAGCACCCTGGCGGAGGACTCGTTCGCCAGCCCGACGAGCGTCGCCACCGGCTCTCTGAGGGGTGGGACCGCACCGATTCCGAGGAGGGCATCGATCACCAGGTCTGTTTCCGCGAACTCCGGCCCGAGTGCGAGCGCCTCCAGGGGTGACCGGACCATCCGGATCGGCACGCCTGCGCGGGCAAGGAGTGCCGCCTGCTCCGCGTTCGCCGCAGTCCCTGTGCCCTCCACCGCAACGACCGTGACCTCGACATCTCCCGCGAGGTGGCGGGCCGCGACAAGACCATCTCCGCCGTTGTTGCCCCTGCCTGTGAGCACCAGCACACCAGCTGGTGCCTCCTGGAGCGCTGCCCGGGCGAGGGCCGCGCCGGCCGCCTCCATCATCTGGAGTGATGAGAGCCCGAGGGCGATCGCGTTCCGGTCGACCGCTCGCATGCGTGCCGCCCCGATCAGTCCCCGTTCAGCAAACTCCCGGCAATCCGTCAGCCTCATGAGTCACCCTTATCCAGTTACAGGGCGTTACTCATACATCAGTATGGGCTTTTCCGAGGAGGTGCGAAGCGCGGCCGAGACGATCCGGGGTGCGGCATCGATCTCGGTGATCTCTCACATCGACGCGGACGGGATCTCGAGCGAGGCGATCATCCGAACAGCGATCACTCGCGCGGAAATCCCGGTCAGCTCCCACTTTGTTCGCCAGCTCGAGCCCCTGACCATGAAAGCCGTCCCCGAGGACGACTCCCTCAAGGTCTTCGTCGACCTCGGCGCCGGTCAGCAGAACCTGCTCCAGGAGCGAGGCCTCTCTGCAGACGAGGTCCTCATCCTCGATCACCATGTCGCCCAGCCGTGCGACATCCCGTATCCGCAGGTGAACGGGGTGCCGCATGGGTTCACCCGGCTCTCCGCCGCCGGCGTCGCGTACTTCGTCGCCCGCGAACTCGACCCCGGAAACGTCGACCTGGCGAAGGTCGCGATCGTCGGCAACGTCGGTGACATGATGGCGCGGGAGACTCTCGGGCTGGTCGGACCGGCGGCAGAGATCGTCCAGGACGGTGTTGCCCATGGATCGGTCCGCCTGGTGAAAAAAGACCTGAACTGTTACGGGACATCGACCCGCCCGGTGCACGTCTGCCTCTCGTACAACGACGACCCCCGGATACCCGGTATCACGAACGATGTTCGGGGCGCTGAACGATTTCTCCAGAAGGTCGGGGTGCCACTCAAAACCCGTGATGGCCGCTACCGGGTCTGGGAAGAGCTTGAACAGGACGAGAAGCAGGCGATCACCAGCGCGCTGGTCCAGCAGCTCCTCGCGAACGGCGAGGGCGTGGACCGCCTCTTTTCCGAATCGTATCTCTTCATTGACGAGTGCGAGCGCAGCCCGCTTCGGAACGCGTCTGAGTTCGCCACCCTGCTGAACGCGTGTGGGCGATGGGCCAAGCCCCGTATCGGCTCATCGGTCTGCGCTGGTGACCGGGGCCAGGTCTACCGGGAGGCCGAGTACATGCTCAACAACCACCGGACGATCATCCGGGAACTGCTCCAGTTTATCCTCGAGACGGGCGTCACCGAGCTCTCGCACATGCAGTACCTCCATGTCGGCGACCGTTTCCCCGACACGATCATCGGGATCGGGGCCGGGATGGCGCTCGGGAAACTGAACTGGCGCAAGCCGATCCTTATCATGTGCACCCTCCCCGAGGATCCCTCCCTCACCAAGGTGAGCATGCGTACCAACGAGTGGTCGGTACGGCGTGGGGTCGACCTCCAGGCGGTGCTGACGATGGCCTCGGGAGAGTACGGCGGTGGGGGTGGGGGTCATCCGATCGCCGCAGGCGCGTTCATCCCCCGTGAGGCTGAGGAGGTGTTTGTCAATCGTGTCAACGAACTGCTTCGAGACCAGCTCGCATGAGCGGGTCAGGACGATCGCCGACCTCCAGTTCGGCCGCGGCATGGGTGCCGCGCTCTTCCCGGACGAGGTCGGCTTCACCCGGTCCACGACAGGCCGGGTGCGGAACATCATGCTTGGAAAAGATCGCCTTGCGACGATCCGGGCCCAGGACGGCCGACTCACCCTCGGGATCGTGGGAGCACGGCGCCTTCATGATGCCCTGCCTGCACCCTCGTACCGGGTGGTGATCCTCGACGAGGTCGAGGAGTTTGTCGCGGTCGGCAAGAACGCGATGGCCCGGCATGTGGTCGGAGCGGACCCGGGGATACGGGCCGGCGACGAAGTACTCGTGGTCGCAACCGGCGACCGGCTCGTCGCTACCGGGACTGCCATGCTCTCGGGAGATGAGATGACGGCATGTATGTATGGGGTCGCGGTCAACGTTAGATCCGGGAGGGAGTAGCGTGTTACCTGGCGGAATCAATCCCAAGCAGATGAAGGCGATGATGAAGAAGATGGGCATGGAGGTCGCCCCGATCGAGAACGTCTCCTCGATCGTGATCACCACGCCCGAGGGCCGGTACGTCTTCGGCGAGGCGGAGGTCGTGGCGATGACCATGCAGGGGGTCACGACCTACCAGGTCTCCGGTGGGGAGCCCCGGTTCGAGCCGGCCGCTGCCGTCATCCCCGAGGACGACATCGCTCTCGTGAGCGAGCAGGCCTCGGTCTCCCACGACGAGGCCCGTGCCGCGCTCGAAGCCGCCGACGGCGACATCGCGGGGGCGATCCTCGCCCTCGCCGACCGGGGGTGAAGGCCGTGTTCGCGGCGGGCGATCGCGTGCTCCTCGCCGGGAACGGGCGTGAGTTCTATGTCCGGGCGGGAGAGGGCGTCCTCTCGACGGACCTCGGAATGATCCAGCTCGGAGACCTGGTCGACCTCGTGGAGGGGAGCCTGGTCGAGACCCACCTGGGCCGGCAGTTCACCGCCAGGAGGCCCCGCCCCACCGACTTCTTCACCCACGCCCGCCGCTCGGGGGCCCCGATGCATCCGAAGGAGATTGGCGCCGTGATCGCGAACACCGGCATGAACCGGCGCGACCGCGTCCTGGACGCCGGGACGGGCTCGGGGATCGCTGCGATCTTCTTCGGATCGGTCGCAGGGGAGGTGGAGACACGCGAGCGGCGCCCGGAGTTCGCCGCCCTGGCCGAGAAGAACGTGCGCGACGCCGGGCTCGAGAATGTCACGGTGATCGCCGGTGACGTCCTGGAGGCGACCGGCAAGTTCGACGTGGTCCACCTCGACATGGAGTGCCGGGCGGAGCACGTCGTCCATGCCCACGGGCTCCTCGTCCCGGGGGGATATCTCGCCTGTTACACCCCGTTCATCGAGCAGTTCCAGGTGGTCCACGATACGGCCTCCGCCCTCTTCGATGAGGTGCGTGCGATCGAACTGATCGAGCGCGAGATGACGCGCTCGGCACGGGGGACCCGACCATCGACGCGGGTCTGCCACACGGGCTACCTCACTTTTGCGAGGTTGTAGTATGCGGCACATCATCTCTGTACGGGACCTCGAGCGGGGGGAGATCGATGGTCTCCTGGATCGGGCGGCAGAGATCGAGGCGCGACGCTTCGACCCGTCCTTTCTTGCTGGCCGAATCCTCGGCCTCTTCTTCTTCGAACCCTCGACCCGGACCCGGATGTCGTTCGAGTCGGCGATGGCCCGGCTCGGCGGGGTCTCGCTCAGCATGGGCTCGGTCGAGGCCTCGTCGGTGGCAAAAGGCGAGACCCTGGCCGATACGATCCGGGTCGTCTCCGGGTATGTCGACGCGATCGTGCTCCGGCACCCGAGGGAGGGGGCCGCGCGCCTCGCCTCGGAGTTCGCATCTGTCCCCGTGATCAACGCGGGCGACGGTGCGGGTCAGCACCCGTCGCAGACCCTGCTCGACCTCTACACGATCCGGAAGTCGATGCCGCTCGATGGGCTCCGGGTTGGGCTCCTGGGGGACCTCCGGTACGGTCGGACCACCCACTCGCTCGCGCTCGCGCTCTCGCTCTACGGCGCCGAGATCGCAGCCGTCGCGCCGAAGGGGCTCGAGCTCCCGTCCGGGATCATCCACGAGCTGGCCGGGCGAGGGACCGTCGTCTCGGAGCACACTGCGGTCGAGGAGGTGATCGACGATCTCGACGTTCTCTATGTGACCCGGATACAGCGCGAGCGGTTCCCCGATGTCGCCAGTTACCTGGATGTCGCCTCGTCCTACCGGATCACCCCGGACCTCGTTCTTCGAGCCCAGCCCCATATGATCGTGCTCCACCCGCTCCCGCGCATGGACGAGATCGACCCCGGGGTTGACGCCCTCCCGAATGCGAAGTACTTCGAGCAGGCCCACCATGGCGTCTCAGTCAGGATGGCGATGCTGAGCGAGGTGATGGCATGACCCGGAGAGGGCCACAGGGCCTCCTGATCAGCCCGATCCGGCACGGGACCGTGATCGATCACATCACCGCCGGCCAGGCCCTGAACGTGCTCCGCATCCTGGGCATCACCGGCACAACCACGGAGGAGGTCTCGGTGGCGACGAACGTGGCCTCGGGACGCGTCGGCAGAAAGGACATCGTCAAGATCGAGAACCGCGAACTTCGACACGAGGAAGTCGACCGGATCGCGCTTCTCGCCCCAAGCGCGACGATCAACATCATCCGGGAGTTCGAGGTGATCGAAAAGAAAGGGGTCGAGCACCCGCGTGAACTGCTTGGCGTGGTCCGCTGCCCGAACCCGGGCTGCATCACGAACACGGTCGAGCCCGCCCGCTCGCGCTTCGTCGTGGTCTCGAACGGCCTGCGCTGCCATTACTGCGACTGGCTGATCTCAAAGGAGATCGCCGAGCATATCCTCTAACGCCGGCGCTGGTGCGGAAACGATCTCATTGATCGGGCCCCCCGGCCCTGGCCCGGTCACCACGATATATAGGCTCTGCCATCAAGATCACCTGGTATGGAGTCGAAGGTCCCGGCAGATGAGCTTGAGCATCGTCTGCACCGGTTCCGACGCCTGATGGACGACGTCGACCCGGATTGGGAACTCGCCGTCATCCTCAGCAAGATCAACCTCTACTACTTCTCCGGCACCATGCAGGACGGCATGCTGCTCATCCCCCGCGATGACGAAGCCTGCCTCTGGGTCCGCCGCAGCTACGAGCGAGCCGTGGACGAGTCGCTCTTTCCCGACATCCGACCGATGCGGAGCTACCGCGACGCGGCAGCAGTGCTGACCGAAGTTCCGGCGACCGTCCACCTGGAGACCGAGCAGGTGCCGATCGCTGCCTGTGCGCGTCTTCGCAAGCACCTTCCATTCAAGGACGTGCAGGCGCTCGACCGCGAGGTGGCCCGGACCCGGGCTGTCAAGAGCCCGTACGAGATCGCCCGTATCGAACGGGCCGGGGCGATCCATCGCCGCGTCCTCGAGGACCGGGTGCCCGGAATCCTCCGCGAAGGAATGACCGAGGCTGAACTGACGACCGAGATCTACTCCCTGATGATCGAGGAGGGCCACCAGGGAATCGTCCGTTTCGGCATGTTCGAGTCCGAGATCGTGCTGGGCCTGATCGGCTTCGGCGAGAGCTCGATCTACCCGACGTACCTCGACAGCCCTGGCGGGAACGCGGGCATGTCTCCGGCCGTCCCGCTGTATGGAAGCCGCACTCGGCGGCTTGCAGATGGCGACCTCGTCTTCGTCGACATAGGGTGCGGGATGGCCGGGTACCACACGGACAAGACCATGACCTATGTCTTCGGTCGGGAGCTCCCAGCAGAGGCCGTCGCAGACCACGAGCGGTGTGTCGCGATCCAGGACGCCCTTGCGCGGCTCCTCGTGCCTGGGGCGGTCCCCTCGGAGATCTACGAATCGGTCACGGCGGGGCTGGAGCCCGCATTCCTCGAGAACTTCATGGGTTATGGTTCGCGATGCGTGCAGTTCCTGGGTCACGGGATCGGGCTCGAGATCGCAGAGAGCCCGGTCATTGCACGGGGTTTCATCGAGCCCCTCGAGGCCGGGATGACGATTGCGCTCGAGCCGAAGAAAGGTATCGCTGGCGTCGGGATGGTCGGCACCGAGAACACGTTTGTCGTTGAACCCGGGGGTGGACGGAGCGTCACGGGCCGGCACCCCGGGTTGATGCCCGTTGGGTAGCCAACCCCCTCCTTTTCTCACTTCGTCCGGGGTAACTGGTCGATTCGAGCCTCTGGCTCCTGTTCCGCCGCCGAATCTTACTCGCCCATGAGTCGACCGTGCTCGTCGATCTCGCCGCGGTGGATTCGGGTCGAGGAGATCCACCGCCCATCCTCCGCCAGCACGCAGGTGATCTGGTGTATGTCGACCTTCCGCTTCTGCCGCTCGCGGCGCAGGCGGTTGATCTCGATCGCGACCGGCAGGGTCTCCTCAGAGACGACGATCGCGTCGAAGTCCAGGTCGAGCGCAGAGCCGAACCGGTCGAAGAGCGGCTCGATCTCGAACGCGGTGGCATACCCTCCCTCGCGGACAAACTGGTTGATCCCGGCCTTTCGGCTGTCGTACCGCCTGACCGGATGGGTCTTGCTGCCGGCGAACTCGTCCGAGCTCAGCCCGATGATCACGCGCCCATCGGGGCCAGCGAGCTCGAACGAGCGGGCGAGGAGCCGCCGGTGCCCGTCGTGGAGCGGGTCGAAGGTGCCCCCCACCATAATCTTCATGCCCCATGCGTATCCATCTCTCCGGTAATATGGATGCTGGTACGGTCGGTGCCGAGGTCTTCGTCGCCCCGAATGCGACGGTTCTCGGCGATGTTACGCTGGGGGACCGTGTCGGGATCTGGTTTGGGGCCGTGGTCCGGGCAGACAAGGACCGGATCTCGATTGGCTCCGACTCGAACGTCCAGGACAACTGCGTCGTCCATACCTCGGACGGTCTTCCCGTCCTGATCGGTCGGGACGTCTCGATCGGTCATGGCGCAATCCTCCACGGGTGCACGATCGGCGACCGGGTGCTCGTCGGCATGGGGGCGATCGTGCTGAATGGTGCCGAGATCGGTGAGGACACCCTGATCGGAGCCGGCGCGCTCGTGACCGAGGGGGCGCGGATCCCGCCTGGTTCGGTCGTGATCGGCATCCCGGGAAAGGTCGTGAAGGCGACGACCGACGAGCAGCGTGCACACATCCGGCGGAACGCGGCGGCATACGTCGAACTTGCGGGGCGGTACCGGGATGTCTCCTAGCGTGGTCGTCGTCGGGGGGGGAGTGGCGGGTTGCCAGGCGGCTCTCGACATCGCCAACCACGGGCTGGATGTCCACCTCGTTGAACGGGAGCCCTCGATCGGAGGTCGAATGGCCCAGCTCGACAAGACCTTCCCGACAAACGACTGCTCGATGTGCATCCTCTCCCCCAAGATGGTCGAGGTCTCCCGCCACCCCGGGATCCACGTCCACACCCTCTCCGAGCTGACCCGGGTGGAGGGGGAGCGCGGCCGCTTCTCGGTGACCATCACTGAGCACCCCCGGTTCGTTGACGAGAGCCGCTGCACCGGGTGCGGCGACTGTATTGCCGTCTGCCCGGTCGAGGTGTACAACCGGTTCGATGCCGGTGTCGGCGTCCGGAAGGCGATCTACACTCCCCATGCCCAGGTGGTCCCGAACGTGGTCACCCGGGATCCGGTTCACTGTATCGAGTGTGGGCTCTGCTATGATGTCTGTGGGCTCGATGCAATCCGGCGGGAGGACCAGGACCGGGAGCTGACCCTCGAGGCGGCGGCGATCGTGCTCACGACCGGGTACGATCCGATCGATCCCCGGTGCAAGCCCCAGTATCGCTACGGGGAGGACCCCGACGTGATCACCAGCCTGGAACTCGAGCGACTGATCAATGCCTCAGGCCCGACCGGCGGAACGATCCGGCGACTCTCGAACGGAGAGACGCCCCGCTCGATCGTCTTCATCCAGTGCGTGGGGTCGCGCGACCAGCAGCAGGGACGACCCTGGTGCTCCGCCGTCTGCTGCATGCAGGCAATCAAGAACGCCCAGCTGATCAAGGAGAAGTCCCCCGAGACCGAGGTTGCGATCTGCTACATGGATGTGCGCGCCTATGGAAAGGGGTACGAGGAATACTACGGGCGTGCCCTTTCGCTCGGTGTTCGCTTCGTCCGGGGGATGCCCGGGGAGGTCCAGCGGTCCGCAACGGGGCCGCTCCGTCTCCCGGTTGAGGACACCTTCACCGGGGAGATGCTCGTGCTCGAACCCGAACTCGTCGTCCTCTCCATCGGGCTCCAGCCCTCCGCCGGGGTGAACGAGCTGGCGCAGGTGGTCGGGATCGACCTCGAAGAGACGGGATTCTACCGGTCGGCCGACGACCTCTTCAACGCGGTCGAGGCGGGCCTCGGTGGGGTCTATTTCGCGGGTGCCGGCCTCGGGCCACGGGACATTCCGGACTCGGTTGCCCAGGGCGGGGCTGCGGCGGTGCGGGCCTGCCTGGACGCCTTCAGGGTGGCTTAGGCGTGGACCGGACCATCTGGTGGGACCACCGTGCGGAGCGGATTGGCCTGATTGACCAGACCCTTCTTCCCGGGCGGTACGAGGCGATCACCTGCACCGGTATCGACGACCTTGTCGAGGCGATCCAGGCCCTCCGTGTCCGTGGGGCTCCAGCACTCGGCGTCGCCGGGGCGTACGGCGTTGCGCTCGCCGCCCGAACCGTCGAGGCCTCCAGCCACGCGGACTACCTCTCCTGCGTCCGTGAGGCCTCGGGGCGGGTGCGCTCGGCGAGGCCGACGGCCGTCAACCTCGCGTGGGGCGTTGACCGTGTGCTCGAATCGATCGGGGAATCGGGGAGCGCGGATGAGGTCCGGGCCCGCACCCTCACCGCCGCCGAACAGCTCGCCGAGGAGGACCTCGTGATGTGCCGTGCGCTGGGTGCCCACGGTGCGGCACTCCTCCCTGACGACGCCACCGTGCTCACCCATTGCAATGCGGGCGCGCTCGCATGCGTCGGGTGGGGGACCGCACTCGGCGTGGTCCGATCGGCGGTCGAGGCCGGGAAGCGTGTCAGGGTGATCGCCTGCGAGACGCGCCCGCTTCTCCAGGGTGCGCGCCTGACGGCCTATGAGCTCCAGCGTGACGGGATCCCCGTCACCGTCTGTCCGGACTCGTCGGCCGCTCACCTGATGCGAGAGGGAGGGATCGATGCCGTGATCGTCGGCGCTGACCGGATCTGCCGGGACGCGGTCTTCAACAAGGTCGGGACCTACATGCACGCGATCACCGCCTATCATCACGGGATCCCGTTCTACGTTGCCGCCCCATCGTCCACGCTCGACCCGGACCTTCCGGGGGCGAGGATCGAGATCGAAGAGCGAGGACGGGACGAGGTCGCCTGTTTTGGCGGCACCCCGACCGTCCCCGAAGGCGTTTCGGTCAGGAACCCGGCGTTCGACCTGACGCCGCTCGACCTCGTGACCGCCGTGATCACCGAGAAGGGGGTCTTTTTTGACCCCGCCGACCTCTTCCCATGACCCCCGACCTCTCCTCGGTGTTTCTGCTGATCGGCGTTCTGGCCGTGCTTGCCGTGCTCGCGGTCATCGTCGTAGCACTCGTCTTGCTTGCCCTCACCCTTCTTTCGATCCGCTCCGGCCGGCTCTACTTCCCGAACCTTCTCCGGCCCGGGCTGACGGCCCTCGAGGGGGTGATGCGGGCGCTCTTCAAGGCGGTCGGTCTCGAAGACCAGGAGATGCTGGGGTTCTTCGTCATGCTCGGGAATACGATGAATGCGCAGGCGTTCGCGGAGGTACCGGTGGGTGAGCGGGCGATCTTCCTTCCCCAGTGCCTCAGGAACGCCCGGTGCCCGGCGGACCTGACACCCGAGGGGCTCCGGTGCAAACGGTGCGGGCGGTGCACGGTGGGGGAGGCGATCGGGGTGCTCGAGGCGCTCGGTTACCGGGTCTTTATCGTGCCCGGCTCGTCGTTCATCAAAAGAATGGTCAGGAAGTACCACCCGCGAGCCCTGATCGGGGTTGGATGCCTTGCCGAGGTGAAGGAGGGGCTCGAGATGGCCGAACGCCTCGGGATCGTTGGAATGGGCGTCGTGAGCCTGAAGGACGGGTGTGTCGAGACCCTGGTTGACTGGAGCACGGTCTATGAGGTCGCCCTCCTCGGGCTTCCCCCATCATCCATTTCCGAAGACCTTCACCTGTCGGCCAACGAGTAAGCCGCTCGTGATCCGTCCATGGATCAGGATCAGGCCCTCGCTCCGGACATCGCCAACGATCACCCCGGGGCGAAGGAGGACCGTTCCTGTGGTCTCGATCCCCTGGACCTGCGCACCGTCGGCGACCGTGATGTCTCCTGTTCCCGAGAGCGGCCCGCGGACGACCGCATGGTGGCCGATCAGGGCTTCCCGGCAGTAGACTCGACCGCCGACGGTGCCGTGAGGGCCGAGGTCGAGCCGGCCGTTCACGACAAGGTCGCCCCAGACGTGGCAGTCGGGCGGAAGGACAAGATCTCCGGGCACCCGGAGGTTCCCGTCGAAGACCGCTCCTTTCTCGGCGAGATAGACGTCGCCTGACCGTTTCAGTCGTGCCGGACCCATGCGTCCCGAATATTCGCGTTCAGAGGGTATCAGGGTTGTGCGAGCACCGCGGAGACCGCGAATGCTGCAAGTGCAATGAACATCCCTGCCTTGAGCAGGGTCGCGGCCCGGCAGTCTCGGACGCAGTCTCCGGTCTGGCAACGAGATGCCCGCAGCGCACCACCGATGATCAGAAGGTCCGCCGGGGCGATCATGACGAGGTACAGCAGGCCCCACGCCGGATACGGCAGGAGGGAGGCGGCGATCCCGGCGAGAGCGAAGAGGAGCGCCAGCCGGACGGTTGCCCGGATCCCGAACCGGACCGGGAAGGTCCGCGCTCCACCATCCCGATCTCCCTCAACGTCCTCGGCCGCTTTCAGCAGCTCCCGGGCGACCGTGCCGAGGAAGGTGATCAGGGCGAGGGGCAGCACGACTCCGAACCGGTCGAGGCCGGCTGCGAACCCGCCGAAGAGAAAGACCGAAGCCGAGAGGTAGGCGACCGCGAGGTGCCCGGCGAGAGCAATCCTCTTGAGACGGGCCGCGTAGAGCCACAGGAGGGCGGTGTTGACGACTGCTATGAGGAGCGGAAACGGACCGGCCGGCGCTGCGGCGAGGCACCCGAGGACCGAGAGGATGGCCGCATAGCGGAGCGCCCCAGCTTCGGAGACAGTGCCCGAGGGGATGGGTCGGTCGGGCCGGTTCACCCGGTCGATCGCGGCATCGAAGACGTCGTTTGCCGCGTTGCCCGCACCGGTCACGAAAAAGACACAGAGAAAGAGCCAGGCGATAATCGGCCCCGGCTCGCCGCCCGCGATCAGGTAGGCGAGCGGTCCGACAAGTCCCGAGACCACGGCATTCGTGGGACGGAGGATAGAGAGGTAACCGGGCAACACGGCTGGAGCGGGCGTGGAGGGATTCGAACCCCCGACCATCAACTTAGGAGGCTGACGCCCTATCCTGACTAGGCCACACGCCCAATGCCTCAATACGTCTCCCGTCAGAGGTATAATGCTTGCGCGATACTGACACCCCTGGTTCGATGGACCTGGTACCCGTCACGGAGGGGAGGACGACGGTCCTCGTCCCTGCCCCCGATCCCTCCGCCTCGTTCCCGCCCGGATCGGCCCCCGTCTTCTATAATCCCCGAATGGCCCTCAACCGGGATGCGACCGTGCTCTTTCTCCGGGCCCTGCTGCCAGATGCACGACCGGACGACTACCTCGACGCGATGGGAGCGACAGGCCTGCGCGGTCTTCGGGTCGCTGGCGAGGCCGAAATGCGGGTCACGATCAACGACCGGAGCCCCCGGGCCCTCGGACTCGCCGCCCTGAATGCTGAACGGCTCGGGCTCGCAATCGAGACGGTACGGTCGGATGCGAACGCGCTCATGTCGTCACGACGCTTCGGCGCGGTCGACCTCGACCCCTTCGGCTCGCCGGCCCCGTTTACGGACGCCGCCTGCCGGTCGGCAGTCCGGTACCTCTTTGTGACTGCGACCGACACGGCCCCGCTCTGTGGAGCCCACCTCAAGGCGGGCATGCGCCGGTACTTCGCCCGGCCGAGGAACACCGAATACCACGCCGAAGTCGGCCTCCGGGTCCTGCTCGGGTTCGTCGCCCGCGAGCTGGTGAAATACGATCGCGGGCTTGTCCCCCTCTGCTGTTTTGCCCGGGAGCATTTCGTCCGGCTCCAGCTCGGCCTTCTGCAGGGGGCGGTGGCGGCGGACCAGACACTCGGAAGGATCGGGTACGTCCACCAGTGCCGCTCCTGCCTGGGTCGGGCAGAGCAGGTGGGCCTCACCGCCGAACCGGCTCCCTGCCCGGCGTGTGATGGCGAGACCGCCCCTGTCGGTCCACTCTGGCTCGGGGGAGTGAACGATCCTGCGACCCTCGACGCGATGCGGGCCGCTCTGCCGTCCGCCGGGCTCGAACGGGAGACGGCGCTCGAACGGCTGCTCGCTACCCTTGCCTCCGAACTCCCAACCGCCACGCACTACGACTACCACGTGCTCGCGAAACGGGTCGGGGCCTCTCCGCCCCCGATCGAGACGGTGATCGAGACCCTGAGAAGAGCGGGATACCGGGCGAGCCGCGCCCACTACTCGGGCACGGCCCTCAAGACCGATGCGCCGCTCAGGGCAGTATCCGCAGCCCTCACCGTTTAATCTCCTGCAAAATGTCGCAGGCTATCGGTAGATCAGCAACACGGACCCGGATTCATGCTGGCATCTTTCCGGCAATCGGCCGGAGCTGATGCCCTGTCCATCGGCGAGGGTTGCCGCAGAGAGATCAGGGGTTCTGTCCATGCACGGTGCAGGAAACACCCGTCACTCGCCTTTTGTTCCGGCGATGAGGTAATACGTTCCTATTGGTTTGATCTTCTGATGCCAGGCAAGCCGTGAACGCTGATCTCTCCGGATAGGGATGAGATCCTCAGCGCAGATGGCATCAAAGTCTGCTTCGGCGAACAGGATCCTCGCTTTCGCCTCGGAAATTCCTCCCATGAATGGGAGTGTGTTCTGCAGCTCCGCCGAGTAATCGATGGTCTCGGTCTTTTTCGAATCGAGGATCCGCCCGAGGAATTGGCTGATCGCACGACGGAGGTGTGAAGCGAAGCCACCGTCATCCCAAAGCCCAGAGATGACGATGACGCGTCCGCCCGGCCTGACAATCCGCCTCCAGGATTGCAAGGCTCTGTCCGGGTGTGGCAGTGTCCAGAGAAGATGACGGTTCACCACAACATCGAAAGAGTCTTCGGGAAATGGAGGATCTTCGGCGTCACCATAGAGAAACGTCATGGACAGATCCCGTTCGGCCGCCTTTCGCCGTCCCTGGTCCATCATTCTCTCGGAGAGATCGATCCCGGTGACGTTATGGCTCATCTCTGCAAAGAGCAGCCCCATGGCCCCGGTTCCACATCCGACGTCAAGGATCCGAAATGGTCCCTTCCCAGGAGGAAGGCACGGTGACAGGGCTGCAATCCAGAGATCTCTCTCATCGTTGGTCTGGATGCCATGGGACACAAAGGTGTCATAGGCTTCGGCACCGGTGTTCCAGGTCTGTGAGATCTCGGTTTTTATCTGCTGGTCGTCCACTCTTCTCTCCCACACGGGTGTTCGAGAGGCCGTTCATCCTCCGAGCCTCTCATCAACTCTTGATTGCACTCGAGTGTCGCATCTCTATCGATAGAGGTAAACACGATACATAAAGTGAACAGAACGATCGAGCGTTTGACAGGGCGGCCAGCGACCGTGAGCGGTTGAGGTGCCGTCTGGAACCACGACAGGGTGGTGGCTCCCGCCAGGTCGAGATCCCCGCAGGTGCAGGCACCGGCTGAACTTCACCGAGGACAAACTCCTGGCTCACCGAGCCGTGATGATCGTCACCAGGTCGCCGTCGATCAGCTTGTGCGGCAGGCCGACCCTCTGGCCCGGGTGCTTGACGGATTCGCCCCAGATCCGGGCGTATCGGAAGCGGTCGACGAACTCGCGGTGGAGCTTCCGGCAGATGTCCTCCACCGTCGCATTGGTGCGGACGATCAGAGGCTCGTCAAGGTCGGCCGGTCCGCCGGCGGGCTTGAGAAAGACCCGCATGAACCCCAGGCGGTCGTAGACCTCGTCCTTCAGCTCCTCCATGTGGTAGCCGGATTGGGCGGAGATCATCAGGGGTTGGTCGCCAAACCGCTCGACCAGGTCCTTCTCGATCTCCTGCTTGGTCTCCTCATCGACCAGATCCACCTTGTTGACGGCGATGAACGCGGGGACGTAGACCCGGTTCCCGATCATTGCGTCGATCAGTTCATCCTGAGTTGCGTTTCCGCGGATCAGGATGTCGGCGTTCATCATCTTGTTCTCGTTCAGGATCGACCGGATCTCGTCCAGGTCCAGGTCCAGGTCGCCGACCGAGTGGACCTGGACCCCGCCGGCACCCGACTTCTTGATCGTGATGTCGGGCTTCGGGGTGTTGATCCGGATCCCGGCTTCGTAGAGCTCACGAAGGAGGACGTCGACGTGGGCGCCGTTGAAGACGTCGGCCAGGACGATGATCAGGTCCGCACCCCGCACGACGCCGATCACCTCCTTGCCCCGGCCTTTGCCCATCGCGGCGCCCGCGATCAGGCCCGGGATATCCAGGATCTGGATCTTCGCTCCCTTGTGCTCGAGCGCACCCGGCACGACCGTCAGGGTGGTGAACGCATATGCCCCGACCTCTGAGTTCGTTCCGGTCAGCTTGTTCAGGAGCGTCGATTTTCCGACGGAGGGGAACCCCACCAGGACAACCGTGGCGTCGCCCGACTTCTTGACGGTGAAGCCCTCCCCGCCTCCCGCCGACTTCATCGCGCGGCTGACGGCCTCATCGCGGAGCCTGGCGATCTTTGCCTTGATCCGACCGATGTGCTTCGAGGTCGCCTTGTTGTACGGCGTGCGCTCGAGCTCGGCCTCCAGCTCCTGTATCTGCTCGTCGAGGCTTGCCATGCGGAGATTCTCCCCTATTGTTCGTGTCGGCGGATACTAAAGGTACTGGTTACGCGCCTCGTCGGTACCCCGCACGCTCCTCGCCGATCCCTGACATCCAGCCGGTTCGCCGACAGGCAGGTTTATCTCTCGGTGGGAGCAATAGAAGAGACGCAACTGCTGCTATAGTGTAGTCCGGCCAATCATGAAGGACTCTCACTCCTTCGACTGGGGTTCGAATCCCCATAGCAGCACTTCTCTTTCGTCTCGCGCTCGATTCTCCGGTCGTTTTGACTATTCACCGATGGATACTGGAAGATGGCTTCCTGGTGCCTGATCGATTCGGGCTCTTTTTTTTAACGGAGTCAACTGCGAACGGGAGTTGCGGAACCGTGCCCACGACTCTCTATCGACCTGATGGTTCATGCCGGCATCAACAGGTCCGGCAGAGCATCCAATGCAAAGCCCCCTGGTCGAATCTGAGGGGTACCCTCTCGGACGGAATTCAAGGCGGATTGCCGGCAACATTTGCCGGCGCCGGCATGGTTGAGCCCGTGAGCGGACTGGAACCGGTATCAGGTGTTCGTCCGATCCCTCTTTCTCAGTTCCTTCGGCGTGCTGTTCCACTCGGCGATATCGTCGAGGTGCTGTTTGTCGACCCACCCGCTCTTCGCGTCGTTCCGGTGGTCGAACTGCCGGACATAGGGCTTGATGTCGAGGAGTGGGGTGCCATCGAGGATGTCCATGCCCTCCACCGTCAGCACGGTGCCGTTCACCTCGAGAAGACGGACGATCGAGATCCCAATCGGGTTCGGTCGGTTGTAATGACGGATGGCGAAGATTCCCCGTTCCCTCTCACCATCGAGGAAGGGTCTCTGAAGGAGCGTCGCCCCCGTCGCCCGGTCAAAGTAGTAGAGGAGGTACACGTAGGTGAACGACTCGATATCCCGCAGCCCCTCGGCGAACTCAGTGAAGACCTCGACGGTGCCGACGCATGGGTTGAAGACCCCCTGGATGGGCGTGCTCTCCTGCTCGTGGTGATCGGAATGTATGACCCCGATGGGACGGAAGATGATCTTCGCGTTCTGCCACTGGCCGGCATCCTGGTCTGGACTGTTCATTTGGTTTCATCCGTCCATAGAAGCGGGAGGACGATGGAAGAGCCTATCCGTGGCACCACATGCCGGCGAGGGCTCTTGTGGGTCGCTTTTTCTGTCGGTGATTCCCTGGACATCGTCCCTGGGTCCCCCAATACTTCCTCAATGATTTATAGGGGGATACACCAGATTAATCATTTTCCCCTAATACCCCACTTCGGTCTATCTTTTTCTGACACTCCGCATTAATTTTTCAGTCGATAATATTTTTCGCACTCTGGTCCAAGGATTCCAAGAATTCGATTCAAGAGCTCATTCATACCCAGTATCATCCTCTTGCTCTCGTCTCCCCAGGCGTATACTTGGACTTCGACTGCTCGGAAAAGAAAGAATATCCTCTTGAGGGTCGGCTTTTGTGTTGGTCTTCGTTCCGGGTTCGGGACGGTTTCATTTCGCTCTTTGAGTGCCTTCCTGACCCTGAACTCCGTCAGGCTGTAAATGAAGAGTGAGAGGGTCATGATCATGGCAAGGGCTTCGATCCGGGCTGGCTTCTTCAGGAATATCTCTGATACTCGGAACGAATTGTCTTTGAGAAACCGAAACCCACGCTCGACCTGAGCCTGATTCTTGTAGTTGGCCAACAGTCTATTGGGATCGAGGTCGAGATCATTGGTTGCCAGGACAAATCGCCCCAGTTTCAGTTGTTTTCGGGCGTACCAGACATCGTTCGGTTCGATGGTCGCATCGATGCGATACCCGGTTACCATCACCTCCCCATTCCGGGGCCGTCCCCGGGTTCCCGTTGTCTTCCGGGCGATCGCCTGAATCTCCGAGGAGGCGATCGAACATTCAGGGTGCTCGGTGCTCCATCGTTCCATCGCTCTCCGGGCATCCTCTTCACAGGCGTACTCAGGTCGCGTGACCTTTCCCAGGGAGCTGCGAGCCCGGGTGAGGTCCTTCTCGATCACGGTCGGGAAGGTCTTCTCCTTCCTGGCCTGCATCTCGGCTGATTGGTACACCACCCATTGCTGCCGGACGCCACCATACTCCGTCTCGATCCGTCGGAAGGTGTACCGGGTATCCGTACAGGGCTCGAACAGCTCGTCGGTGTCACAGAGTTCCTGAACGCCGCCGACGGTCCCCGGAACCCGGGTAATCCAGAAACTCCGGTTCAATCGCGTGAGATTCTCAGCACTGTACAGCGCCGAATCGGCGATGTAGTAGACTTTCCGGTCGAAGACCAGGTTCCGCTGCAGGGTCTCGATCATGGCGATGATGCTCAGTTTGTCCGATTCGTTCCCTGAGAACGTCTGCATGAAGAGCGGGATACCGACCTGGTTGGTCGCGAGGCCATAGACAAACCGATTGAGATCCCACCGGCCGTCCTTAGGGAACCCCTTCGTGATCGCGATCGATGAGCAATTGAAGTCCGGGTCATAGTCCCCGTAGACGCTGAAGTTCGTGGTATCGACATGGA
>CAYLUL010000020.1:0-20351 GCA_964386835.1 uncultured Methanospirillum sp. | reverse complement strand
TTCTCTCCGCGGGGCAAGTCCGTCGAGGACATGTCCCGCAAAGAGATAATTAAGGCGCTCAGGAACAAAATTCCTGTAGAGTATGTTCGAGACCAGTACCATGTCAGCGATGGCGACTCCAGGGAAGAGCAGAAGGGGCAGCGTTCTGCCCCCACTCCTCCTGCCCCGGAGACGCCCGGAGGCACGGTTTCTCCTGTAGAGACACCTGAATCAGAGCAGGAACCCCCCCCACAGGGCCAGGCATCGCTTCGAGATCACCTGGAAAGGGTCTCAGGTCGAATGATTGCCCGCTTTCTCTCCGAGGACTTCTCGGTCCTGGCAGAGGTCCGCGCGGACGAGATGGAGAGGACCCTCGAAGGCCTGGACGGGCCGGTGATGGGCCTGGTGATCGACCGGCCGGTGGATCAACGCACGCTCGATTGCCTGGTGGCCCGAGGACTCGAATTCGTTGCTGCACGGGATTTTTCCGGGGTGATTAAACGCCCGCTCTCAATCAGGCTGGTAAAAATTCACTAGATTGGATTAGGTATTTAAGATAAGATTATCTATTTTGATCAGCGGAGGGGAAGATGCACAAGGATGAGTTGATCGTTCTGCATAAGATGCTCGCGGAGATCAAGGACTATTTCGAGGCCGCGAGTCCAAATCTGCTCTTCACCCAGTATCACGCGCTCAGGATTACCCCGGCACAGGTCCACAAGAGCAAGCTGGAGCACAAATACGCGATCTTCGTGCTCGGGTCGGAGATTGCCAACGCGATGCGAACCGTGGAGTTCTCAGCATCCAACCGGATCTCCGCTCGAATGAAAGAGCTCGCCGAGAAGACGATGAAAGAGCTCGAGACACTCCAGGAGCAGGAGCAGTAATCCCTCGATGTCGTCCAATCTCCCCACCATCGATGACGTCATCGGACCTCTTTCAGAGGCCCTCGGCGGGGCGCCGGATGCGGCGGTTCGTGCCTTCGCTGCGATGACCCTCGGCCAGAGCGCACACCCGGGGGCGGTCCTGCCTCTGATCGGAGCGCTTGCTGACCCGGAGAAACAGGTCAGGATGATGGCCTCGCGAGCTCTCGCCCGACTCGGACCGAATGCGGTGGTTCCACTGATCGCCTCGCTCGAGGCGGATTCCTGGGTCATTCGGTACCGTGCGGCCGAGGCACTCGGAGAGATCCAGGACCCCCGGGTCCCGGGAGCCCTCAGATCACGCCTCAGGGACCGCAAAGACCATGTACGGTACATGGCTGCAAAGGGACTCGCCCGTTGCTCCGACCCGGAAGCGGCTGACGCGCTCATCGACCTGCTCGACGATGAAAACCCGTACGTCCGCCGTGTAACAGTGCTGGCGTTGAGCTCCATCGTCGACAGGGTCGATGGGGCGACCCGGGATCGAATCGTCGAAGCCCTCATGGATCATGCTGAATCATAGGGCGACGAGGCGCTGCCAGTAGGCGTTGCAATTATCCCCCGAGCAGAGACCCCCAAGGCGGACAAGATCGGGGTCCAGGACCTCGAGCGCGGCTTGAACCTCCTCTTCTGTCGGATCGATAAGGTACACCGGCCGCCGGCCGTACTGATCCATCATATCCGCGAGCTCGGCGACCCGCTTCCCCACAAGGGCAAGGGGGCGCTGGTGCTCGAGCAGCGTGACGAGTGAATCGGAAGACGGATCGGGGCAGAAGAGAAAGGTCATGGGAGATGTGAGGTCCTCGATCTCCTCCTCGGTTGGGGACGCCACCAGGAGTACGTGACCGACAACCCCCGCGTCCCGCATCCTTCGCATCAGGACGCGATAGGCGTCCCGGATAGCCGCTCCAACCTCCTCGGGGTCCCGAAAAAACCGATCGACCAGCCCGAGAGATGAGGGCGCCGGCGCCGTCGCCCAGGCTGTCCGCATACAGGACGATAGGGCCCGGGCATCCATCTCCAGTGACGATGGACGCGGATCGGGATCGCCCCGCAGGACGCAGTTGTCCACAGATCCGATCGCGTCCAGCCAGCGATCCCTGCAGAAATGGCCGCCCCCTGATACCGTTGCGAGCCCGGCATCGATCTGCGGACGGACCGAGTCGAGAAGCCGAAGGGTTACAAGATCGGCCTCGAACCCCGAGAGGCCTTCCATTCGGTCGGCGAGCGTTGAAAGGGACGGGATCGGAGCTTCTCCGCCGAATCCACGGGTCTCCAGGACCGGTCGTGCAGCCATGCGACCGTACTATATATCGGATCGCTCTCAAAAAGCTCTGCATGAGCGATTCCCCCCGGCTCGTTACGTGCGGCCTTCCGTACACGAACGGATCGTGCCATCTTGGCCACCTGCGCACCTACGTGCCGGCAGATATGTACGTCCGATACCTTCGCCAC
This sequence comes from uncultured Methanospirillum sp., assembly GCA_964386835.1. Taxonomy (GTDB): domain Archaea; phylum Halobacteriota; class Methanomicrobia; order Methanomicrobiales; family Methanospirillaceae; genus UBA288. Next base: position 17,994 of record CAYLUL010000020.1, on the reverse strand, counting down.
CGCGGCGAGGAGGTCGTCTTCATCTGCGGGTCAGACAACCACGGTACGCCGATCGTGGTGAGCGCCGAGGCACAGGGGACCACGCCCACCGAACTCTCGCGACGATTTCACGACCATTTCAACGCCACGTTCAGGCGGATGAACGTCTGCTTCGACCACTTCGGGATGACCGACGGGCCGACCAACCACCACCGGACGCAGTCGATCATCAGGACGCTTGAAAAGGAGGGGCACATCTACAAAGAGCGGATCCAGCAGAGTTACTGCCCGAACTGCAACCGATTCCTCCCCGATCGATATGTCAAGGGGCTCTGCCCCCACTGCGGGGCCGAGGCGCGCGGCGACGAGTGTGACCAGGGGTGCGGCAAGCACCTTGAACCCGGCGAGATCAGAGCACCGATCTGCACGGTCTGTAATACCCCGGCAGAGATGCGAGAACAGGAGCACTACTTCTTTCGGCTCTCGACCTTTGCCCCGTTCCTTGTCGAACACCTGGAGGGACTGAAAGGAACGGCCAACGCCCGAAACTACGCCCAGGGATGGGTCCGTGAGGGGCTCCGCGACTGGTGCATCACGCGCACCCTCGACTGGGGCGTCCGGTATCCGGGCCGTGACGATCTGGTGGTCTACGTCTGGGTCGACGCTCCAATCGGCTACATATCCTTCACCGAGGAATGGGCCGCCGAGCATGGAGCGGACTGGAAACGCTTCTGGTGCGGGGGTGGGGAGATCACGCACTTCATCGGCGGGGACATCACCTACCATCACTGCATCTTCTGGCCGGCACTCCTGAAGGGGGCGGGCTTCGGTCTTCCCACCGCCGTCGTCGCCTCCGGGATGCTGAAGGTCGATGACCACAAGTTCTCGAAATCGCGCGGGTATGTCGTCTGGACCAACGAGGACTACCTCGACCTCGGGCTTCCCGCCGACTGCCTCCGCTACTATCTTCTCGCCTATACCAGCCACACGAAAGAGCTCAACTTCTCGTGGCGGGCATTCGCCGACCGGGTGAACAACGAGCTCGTCAACACCTTCGGCAACTTTGTCCACCGCACCCTTCACTTCGCTCACTCCCGTCTTGGCGGGATCCCCGACTGCCCGCCCCGCGAAGAGGTCCGCGATGAGATTCGGCAGGCGGTGACCGCGATCGATGAGGCGATGGAGGCCCACGAGTTCAAGATCGCGGTGGATGCGGTGCTCGCCCTCGCCGCCTCGGGCAACACCCTGATCCAGTCGAACGCACCCTGGAAGCTGATCAAGACCGATCCCGATGCAGCCGCCCAGGTGATCGCCGACGCGCTCCAGATTGTCCGGGCCCTCGCCGTGCTGATCGAACCGGTGATGCCGGAGACGGGGCGTACGATCTGGGGTATGCTCGGGCGTCCTGGGACGATCAACGAGGAGCGGCTCGAGGACTGCACCACACCCCTTCCTCCCGGCCCGCTCGCCATGCCGACCCCGCTCTTCTCGAGGATCGAGGAGAAGCAGGTGGCTGAGCTCGATGCACTCCTCGCTGCTCGCGTGGCCGAAGCAGAGTCGCGCTCCTGCGAGACATCACCCCAGGAGATGCCCCTGTCGATCGACGAGTTCTCACGGATGGAGATGGTCGTCGGCCGGGTGGTCTCTGCCGAGCCAATCAAGAAATCGAAGAAGCTGCTCCGCCTCGTCGTTGATGTCGGAACCGAGGAGCGGCAGATCGTCAGCGGGATCGCCCAGTTCTATACCCCTGAGGAACTTGTCGGCACCGACGTGGTCGTGATCGCAAACCTGGCCCCTGCCGTGCTCTTCGGTGTCGAGAGCCGGGGCATGATCCTGGCAGCCGGCGACGAGGCGTCCCTGCTCGTCCCCAAACGATCGGTCGCCCCCGGCACACGGGTGCGGTAGGAAGGAGAGTGAATGAGCGGGCCTGGAGGGATTCGAACCCCCGACATCCGGGTTAGAAGCCCGGCGCTCTATCCGGACTAAGCCACAGGCCCCGAAGTATCTTTATTCGACCCGTCTCCTAATGAAACCGTCGAATGTGAAAGAAAAACGGGGGGAGGTTAGCCGGCGTGGCAGCACGGCACCCTCACCACGTCAACCATGGTCTGCTTCAGGGTGTCGTTCGCGACGACGGTCTTGACGGTCGACTCGGCGCAGTACCGTACCTGGAGCCGAACCGCGGTGCGTTCACGCTCCTCGTAGTAAGAGCCGTATGAGAACTCGACGACCCGTTTCATCGAGACCCCGACTGTCAGGACGTCGACAAGGATCCCCCGGTCCCCGGATGAGAGGTCGTCGGGGTCAACGCTCGTCATGAAGATGTGCCTTCCGGGCTCGACAGCGGCGATCGAGACGACGTTGTGGGCGGATTGGACCTCGAGAGTCCGGGGCAGTCCCCGTTTGAGTTCCCGGAGGATCTCAGGGGAGATGCTGGTGAGTGCAGGTACCTCCATCATGATCACCCATACATCGGGAGGTTCTCGCGCTTCTGCGAGACTTCAGCGGACTGGACCTCTTCGGACAGGCGGAGCATAGTCGATTCGATCTCCTCCGCCTGTTCGAGCAGGGGCTCCATGTCCATGTTCAGGTCGTACATCCGGTTCAGCACGCCAAGCGTGACGGCGGATGCCCGTGGGTCCGGGGCGTTCACGGTCTCGCCGAGAAGGCCGATCCCCGAGACGTTCCGCACCTTGCACTCGGTCAGGATCGAGGAGGCGATCCCGGAGATTGAACCCACGGGGAGGAACTGGGTCAGGTCGTGGATCCGGGCGAGCGCCTCTTCATTCGTGGCCACTCCAAAGACCCGTTTCTCCGGTTCGTTCGTCACCACGCCCGCGAGGGTGACCACCTCACGGGGGTGGTAGGGGTCGAGCCAGTCCATGATCCCGTTCGCCACCTCGTAGCAGATCATCGGATGGATCGGGATATCAGCCACGATCGCCACAAGCGGAGCCTTCTCATAGATGCGCACCGGGACGTTGATCAACCCCTTTGCCATCATTGCGAATGGAGCGAAGTACTTGCTCGTCATGTTCCCGATCAGCGGAAATTCGAGCTGATCGACCATGTACTGGAGCGCGATGGAACCGACCAGGCCGCTCCCGGGAAAGCCCATCAGCACGGTGGGAGACTCTCCGGCCAGCGGACTCGCCATGATCTTGATGTCGTTCGACGGATCGGGCGGCATTAAATTAACATAGGGATCCTCACTAAAAAGTATTATGGAAGAGTTCGAGGTAAAACGGGGCTACACGAAGGATTTATCGACGCGGATCCCCATCGAACTTCGCCAGTGTTTCGGGTGCGAACCTGAGCCTGTCGGGGATGGGTATGCGATCACCTGTGGCGCGATCCGCCGCCTGGTCGCGTCACCCGGCCCCGCCGGGAAGACACTCACGATCGAGATCGAGACTGAGAGCGGGGTTGAGGACGATGAAGTGATCCTCAGTACGATCCGGAAGCGGAACGCATTTCTCGAGGCCGCAACTGGCTTCAACTCCAAGGAGCGGATGAAGAGGGCAAAGAAGAAGACCGAAGAGTGACGCGCGGGCAACAACGCCCAGCCAGTCTTTTTTTCTTGACCATCCGGGCCGGTGTAGAAACGGATAGAAGAGGCCACGTGGCATCAGATACGTCCTGATTGCCAGAACAGGGCGAATGGCCGGCGACACGCCATTTTTCACCCCGCTCTCCCTATCGGCGCGACCCCATGGCCCGATGGGCGCGAGGAATCGCTTATAAGCATCAGGGTTTCATGCGAGATCACCATGGCCAAGCCCCCCACGAAAGACGACGACCCAACGGCAGGGCTCTGCCGTGCCTGGAACGAGATGGACCCTGCCCTTCGGACCTTTTCGACCCGCAACGCTCCCGGTAAGCAAAACGACTACCGGTGGTTTCTCGAGTGGGTCGGATCACTTGAAAGCGACGATGTGCTCGTCTCTATCGACCGCGAACGATCGACCGGCACGCTCGAGGAGGTGATGATCCCGTTCGATGACGTGCCGTTGACCGGCAGGTCATTCGGCCGGGTAGAGCGGGTTGACGGGCTCCTCGCCGCGCCGTTTTCCGAGGTCCGGGAAGTTCTCGCGGTCACGGCGCGTCACCCGAACGGCCGTCCGTCCCGGTATCGGCTGATTGCCAGGATCGTTCTTGAGGTGGACGTGAACCGGAAGGACCGGCCCTGGTCGGACGAGACCGTGCTCGCCTGGATCAATGTGAGGTTCGAGCCGGCCGTGTTCGAGCGGTCGGTCGATGTGCGGGGGCATCATGAAGCCCTGTTCGTCATTGGCCTCGATGGACGCCCGGTGATGGTCTTCGACGAGGAGACCAGGACCTTTGTTCCGCCCGATCGATGAGGTGCTTTTCGCGCGCCGTCTCTCGCCGGTCTTCGAGGCTCAGGGCCCTGCGAGGGTCACGAGAAAGAACCCGCCAGAACGGCGAAGCGATACGTCGCACCGAGGTCTCCTCGTCTCCATTGGCGGTCGAGACGGCTGATCCCGCCACAAGGGGCGACTCCGGGGTTCGAAGGCAGCCCGTTCGAAAAAGAGAGAGGTCAGGGACCGGCGATCTCACTCGATCGTGATCGCCGGCTTGTAGGGGAGCGCGGCGCCCGCCCGGGCCTGAGCCGACTCCTCCGCAGCAACGATCCGAACCGGCAGACCGAACGCCGCCTCGAGAAACGCATGGGCCCCGGCAAAGACCGATGCTTCGTCAAGTTCGACCGTGAGGAGCCCCTCGATGATCGACGGCGGAAGCCGGTGGATCAGGCTCGTGCACTGTTTTGCCGCATCGGCCGCCTCCTTGCCACGGAGACGCATGTTCTCGTCCTTCATCACGTTGCGAAGGGCCGCCTGCCGGTCCTCCGACGACGCGATCGTCCTGAAGACCGACCACTTCCACGAGGGCGCGATCGCGATCTCCACCCCCTTCGGGGTGATCGGGAGGAACTTCAGGATCGACTCAACATCCTCGACCGTGCGGCCCAGGAGCTCCTCCCCGAGCTCGAGAGCGGTGTCGATCCGACTCTCGTCCACCTCGGGCCAGGCGGCGAATGAGACCAGGTCATCGTGACCGAAGGTCTGCCAGAGGGACTCGCAGGTGAACGGGATGAACGGCGCGAGCAGGCGCACCCATGCCGAGCAGAGTTCGCGAACGGCAGGACTGCTGCGCTTCCCCTCAGGTTGCCGGCGCCAGTACCATCGCAGGTCGGTCTCGATCCCGAAGTACGCTTCCTGCAGGGCCTGGCGCGTCTGGAAGAGTTCGAGGGCAGCGGTGGTCCGTCCCACGTGGTGCTGAAGACGGCTGAGCAGCCAGGCGTCGATCGGGGTCGACAGACCGTCGTTCGCGATCGCCTCGTTGACTGTCGTCTCGAACCGCTCGATCTGCCGACGGGTCGAGCTGACGAGCTCGTTGCGCCAGTCAAAGTCCTGCCAGGGCTCGGCCGAACCCATCAGGAACATGCGGACGGTATCGGCCCCGAACTCGACGAGGGCGTCCTCAAGCAGGACGACATTGCCCTTGGACGAGGACATCTTCGCCCCGTTGAGCAGACCCATCCCGAAGACGACCATCCCCCGCGGCTGGAACTCCGGCGGGAAGATCGCAGCGTGGTGGAAGAGCTGGAAGGTGAGGTGGTTCGAGATCAGGTCTTTTGCCGAGAACCGGAAGTCGTACGGGTACCAGCTCAGGAACTCCTGCCGGAGCGGCTCGAGGGCTTCTCGCCCAACGAGCCCGTCCGACTCCTTCCCGAGGAAGAGGTAATCGAAGGCCGCCGGCGTGAGGAGCGCCGGGTCGATGTCGCGGATCCGGTGGGCGACCGTATAATACGCCATGTAGATGGTGGAGTCCGAGAGGGGCTCGACCAGCCATGCAGGATCCCAGGGGAGGTGCGTCCCGAGGCCAACGCGCCGGGTGCACGCCCAGTCGCGGAGCCAGTCCACAGTCCGGTCGAACTCGGTACGAACATCCGCTGGAACGAGCGTCAAACCGGGCAGGACGTCTTTCACCTTATTCTTCCAGGCCTCATCCGAGTAGGTCAGGAACCACTGGTCGTGGAGGATTTTGACATTGACCCGGCTCCCGCACCGGCAGACAACCGGGCGGGTGTCGAACTCGTGCATCACGCTCGAGCCGTGCTCGCTGATCAGGAGCTCGCCGATCGCGTCCCTGGCCTCGCGAACAGAGAGACCGCCGTAACGGGCGAGCAGGCGCCCTTTCGAGAATTCGGCGCTGTAAACCTCCTGGGTGAGAGCATCCATCCGCGTGTCGTGCTGGTTCGTAATCCGTGCCTTCTCGACCGCGTCCTGGGCGGGGCACTCCCCGTAGCCCTCGACGGTGATGAGGGGACGGGGGACGATCTCAGTGTACTGGCCCTCCTGCTGGAGGTCGCGGAGCGCGATGTAGTCGAACGGCGCGTGGGCGGGGACCGACATCACGACACCGGTTGCCATCTCAGGGTCGACGAACTCCGCCGGGAGGACCGGGACATCACCCGAGAGCGGGTGAGAGACCATCTGCCCGACGAGCGAAGCACCGGGGATCTCCTCGATCACCCGGACCTCGTGGTCCTGGAGCGCGAGCTTCTCCGCCGCCTCTCGGGAGACGAGCCAGGGCACACCATCCACCTCGGCCCGGACGTATGTCACCGTCGGGTTCACCCAGAGATTGGTGACGCCATAGACAGTCTCGGGCCGGAGGGTTGCGGTCGGCACGATCGTCTCTTTCCAGCGGAAGGCGACCAGCACGAACCGGATCACCTCGGCCTTGTCCCCCTCCAGGAGGTCGTGGTCCCCGACCGGGTTGTCGCAGAGTGGGCAGTACCGGACGGGGTGCGCCCCGCGGACCACGTAACCCTGCTCATGTAGGCGACCGAACTGCCACTCGATGAACTTGCTGTAGTGCGGGTCGACGGTCGTGAATCGCCGCCGCCAGTCGATCGAGAGGCCCGCCATTCTCATCACCCGCTCGTATTCGTTTGAGAAGTGGCGCACGATCTCAATCGGGTCGACGAACCGCTCGAGCACATCGGCCGGGACCCGGTAGAGGTCGCCGTAGAGCCAGAGGGCGTCCGGGTCCCGGTTCGCGATCCGCTTGGAGATCCCGATGACAGGAGCGCCGGTCACGTGGAAGGCCATCGGGTAGAGTACCCGCCGGCCCCTCATCCGCCAGAACCGGGCGACCACGTCGGGGACCAGGTAGGTCCTTCCGTGGCCGACATGCATCGCACCCGAGGGGTAGGGGTACGCAACGGTCAGGTAGAACTTCTTCGCTCCCGGCTCCGGGTCCACCGAGAACGCGTCGGTCCACCGCCCACGTATCGCAGCCTCCATCGACTGCGTCTCATTCTGCTGTTCCATCTCCATCACTTCCATCCTCTAGACCGGTCGCATCCGGATGGTCTCACCATTCGAATAGCGTTTCTGCATCTCCTGGGCGATCGTGCTGTTGCGGGCGAGGTGGATCTCACCGTTCTCATTCACCGTCGCGGTGAAGAGGTACTCCTTGCCGGCGAAGACGTCCACGATTCGCCCGCTCTGGTCCGGGACGATGATGGCAAGGTACTTCCGGTCGGTCCGGATCCGGATGCCCCCCTCGCTCACCTCCTCGTCGATCACCTGCGCCGGCTGCGGTGCCGACTCTGAGCGCGGGCGGATATCGATCCCGACCCCGACCCGGTTCACGATCGAGGCGACATTTTTGCCGCCTTTGCCGATAGCGGCCGGTACATCCTTGTCGTCGATGTAGACCAGGGCCTTGGTCTCGGAAAGCATCCGGACCTCGACCACCCCGTCAGTGTACCGGCCAATCTCCCGCTGGATATCCCGCTCAACATTCCGCCAGCCGTTCCGCTCGCCTGAGTCGCCATGCTCTCGCTCGATCTCTGGCTCGACCGGCCCGGCGGTTCGCAGAGAGGGGGCCGATGCTTCCGCCAGGGGCATGATCATCACCTCTCCGTCGTACCGGAAGACTTCAAGGGCCCGCACCCGGGTGTCGGCATCGATCACCGTCACGACGGGCATCACCACCCCGTCGCTCGGGATCGACTCCGGCGCGCGAAGCCCGAACTCAAGGTCATAGACCTGGCGTGCCTCGCCCTCCTCGACGATGACGATCGTGTCGATCACGCGGGAGAGGGTGCCGAAATCGAGCCGGTTCAGGAACCGGAGCAGGACGGCGTGGATGTTCTCGGCGTGGAGGACTCCGATCATGCCGACACCGGCAAGCCGCATGTCAGCAAAGACGCGGAAGTCCTCGGTCCGGCGGAGCTCGTCGTAGACGACGTAGTCGGGCCGGAGCAGCATCACCATCTCGGCCGTCGCCTCCATACTGCCATCCAGGGCGGTATACTGCGAGATCAGGTCGGGAACCTGCATGTCGCGCGGGGCCTCCATCGTCTTGGTGATGACACCGCTATCAGACAGAAACGTGGCGCAGTTCTGGGCGAGTGTGGTCTTGCCGGCGCCGGGCATCCCGGCGATCAGGACACCGACCTTCCTGCCGGTCAGCCGTCCTTTGAGTACATCGGAGCGATCATAGTCATCGAGCGAGATATCGACCACTGGGCGGACTGCGGTGATCTCCATGCCATCGACGAACGGGGATCGGGCGATCGCGATCCGCATCGAGCCGATCTGGACGATCGTGATACCGCGGCTTTCGTGCTCAATGAAACCATCGGGGCTCCGTTTTGCCCGCTCAAGGATCTCCTGCGCGAGGCCAACGAGTTCGTACTCGCTTGAGGGCTGTTCTCGGATACGGACGAGACGAGCGTCCTGGATCGATCCCCGTCGGGCATACGGAGAGACATTCTCCTTCAGATAAACTGCGAGCGTGTGCTCGTCGAAGAACTGGTCGATCGCGAGAGGCGCGAACTCGCCGATCTCGGGGCGGAGGTACTGCACCTCGAGCCCCTTGGCCCTCGCCACCTCGGATTGGACCCGGTCACTCGTCACAAAGACCGCCTGGTTCTCTATTGCGACAGCACGGATCATGGCGTCGATCTCGCCCCCGGCGGCGAGGCGGACCTGATCGAACGACGGGCGATCGCCGACAAAATGGATGCTGCACATCTTCTCGGTGGCCATCCGGCAGAGTTGCTGGAGTTCGGCAAGGCCGGAAAAGCCGATCTCCCGACCCTGGTTGGCCTGGGACTCGAGCTCGGCGACCACCGCCTCGGGGATGATGATCTCGGCGTCGGGGTATTCTCCCTTTTTGATGAGGGAGGTGATGCGTCCATCTATTATGACGCTCGTATCGGGGACCAGTTTCATAAAAAAATCACCAAGTGAGATCCGACATCACGCCTTATTAGCATATACCTTTGCGGGATCGACGATGGGTTCGCCCAGAATGCTCCCATCGATCGTCCTGAAGAAACAGCTCCGATAGCCCGTGTGGCAGGCGGCACCGGACTGTTCAACCCGATAGAGCAGGCAGTCCTCGTCGCAGTCAACCAGGATCTCGTTGACCCGCTGGAGGTGACCGGACTCTTCGCCCTTCTTCCAGAGGCGCTGTCGGGACCGGCTGAAGTAGTGGGCGTACCCGGTCTCTCTCGTGAGGCGGACGGCCTCATCGTTCGCGTAGGCGACCATCAGTACATCGCTCGTTTCGGCGTCCTGAACGACGACCGGCACGAGTCCATCATGATAACGTAGTGCGAGCATGGTTGGTTCTCCTAGAGCGTGGAGAGGAGGTAGAATACGGTATCGCCCACAACCAGGGTCGCGAGGAACCCGATCGTGATCGGGACGATGAAGGGGACACCGTACGAGATCCAGACGGGAGAGGCACGGCGGATCAGGGCGATCTCCTGGGCGAACTCTTCGGGGTTCACCCGGAGTTCGCGGGTATAGAGGCGTGTCCCCCTGACCATCGCGCCGAGCGATTCTGCCGGGGAGAAGAATCTTCGCTGCACCTCTCCGTCGACGAGCAGAAGGTCTTCCATCAGGAAGCCGAATGCACGACCATTCGAGATCTCATCGGCCGTCACCGGGAAGCCCCGGAGCCGGGCAAGGAGTGGCCCCCGCGTCCCCCGCCGAAGGTTCAGGAACAGGAGCCCCAGCGGGGCGAGGAGGGCCGCCACCTCGGCATGGACGAGCACCGGGAACGGAAAGAAGCCGGGCGACCCACCGGAGAGGAGCGGTGGAATTGGAAAGATCGGGACCAGGAGAGTGATGAAGATCAGGGCCCAGGCATCGGCGCCTCCGACCAGCCCCAGGGCGCCGAAGAGATAGAAGCAGGCGGCAAAGAGTCCAGAGACGAGCAGGAGCCGCGCGGCCATCCCGGGATCGCTCTGCATGAGCAGGGCGTAGAACCAGGCCGTGCACGGGGCGCCGATCGCCAGCATTGGGTACCAGGTACGGAACGGCACGCGCCGGTCCCGTATGTCGAGGATCGAGGCGTAGATGAGCGTCAAGCCGATCGCCACGGCCCCAATGAGGAGCGGGTTGAACGCCATGTGCGAGTATCGATGCGCGGTCCGAGCGGATATGTCTGGTGTTTTCTTTTCGAAAAGAGGAATTAGGAGAAGGTGAAGGAGTCCATGTCCTGGGACCCGTACGAGAAGACCTTCAGGGTGTGCACCCCTTCATCGAGGTGCAGCATGACCGGCCGGGTCGTGGTGAAGGTCTCGTACGATCCTGTCGCCGGCACCCAGATCGTCACCCGGTTCTGGGGGTGGCACTCATCGATGATCTTGAACCACTGCCCACCCCTTGGAGACGAGACGCGGGCGGTCACTGCGAAGGTGTCGGTCTTCCCAACATCGACGGTGTACCGGAGCCACTCGCGGAATCGGGTGCCGGTCAGGTGATACCCGCCCCCATTGGCGTTCTTCTCGATCGCGATGGTCCCCTTTCGGTAGACCGAGTTCGAGACGGGGGCGGGCGTGAAGTACCCAAGCCCGGGGCCACCAAGGTCGTAGTCCTCCGCCTGGATGGTGCCGGGGAGCGACCGGATGGCGATGAACGGCCGCGAGCCGATTCCGGACCCGGTCGTGGCACCAGACTTCTCCTCCGGAATTGTCGTCTCCTTCGGCGTCACTGTCTCCTTTGGCGTCATCGTCACCGTGGGAGCAGACTGACCACCCTCCGGGTGAGCGGCCAGGGGGAGGTTGTCGATGTTTACATCATTCAGGCGGTACGGCTCCGTCAGCAGGCCGTCCTTCTGGTCGCCGTCTGCAGAGACTCCGCCTCCGGAGGGATTGAGCCAGCAGTTGCCGCCGATAATCCGTCCTCCAACGATATTCGGTCCGTCACGGCGTTCGACGTTCCACCGGTTGGCCAGGGAGGCACCGTTCACGAAGAAGACGTTCTTGCTGTTCTGGAACAGGTTGTTGGAGAGGGTGTTTCCGACGGATCCGTAGATCGAGATGCCGGCGATCGCGTTCTGGGCGATGCGGCACCCGGTGAACTGGTTCCGGGTGGAACCGGTCAGGACGACACCGTAGGTGTTCGACTCGAACCGCGAGCCCGAGACGGTGGAGTCGGACGCGGGATTGAAGGCGAGGCCGAAGTAATTGCTGGAGGCCGAGATGCCGTCGACGCGCGCGTTGTGAACCCCCCAGAAGTAGACACCGTAGAAGAAGTCCTCAGTCCTGATATTCCGGACGACAACGTTCGACACGGGGCCGGATCCATGGACGAGGACGCCTGCGGAGTTGGCAGCATCGACACCGCGGATCAGGTGTCCCTTTCCATCAAAGACCACGTCGTCGCACCGGATCTCGATACAGACCGGCTCTTTCGTGTCAAGGATATCCTTCGTCAACTCGTAGGTCCCGGGCTTCTCGATCACCACGGGGCCAGTCACGGCGACGGCCGAGCCGATCCCGACGGTGCACCCAACGAGGAGCAATCCGAGGAGCAGCCAGCGCGCGAGACCTATCCCTTCTTGTTTGAGGCAGAGCATCGTCAACCACGTGCGTTTTTCGATTGCGGAGAAACCGGCTCGTGAAGAGAGCCGCGCCCACCGCAGAGATGATTAACGCATCACAGTATGTGTCACCGCCCCTAATGAGGGTTACGATATTTCACGGTTTCGCAATCACGAAGAAAAATGGAAATTCAAGGTTATTTTCTCGATATATGAGCAATTATTCCGATTTCTTGTCGCCCCAACCCTGAAGGTGCAGCTCGAGGAGCCGGAGCGCCTCGAGCTCGTCGGGGCCACCGCACCGTCGCACGACTGAGGCATGGTGCTGGATCAGGTGATAGAGCCCTGGATCATGGTTTTGTCGAAACCGGGTCGCGTGGACAGTCGCCTCGATCACGGCAGAACGCGCCCGGTTGAACGGGAGACACCGGACGGTGAGCACCTCCTCGAGGACGATCGAGAGTTCCACCATGAGCGCATCGGGAGTCTCGCGCACCACTTCGGCCGTGCAGGCCACGTACCCGTCGGTCTCGGAGAGCCGGTCCCACCCGAGCGCGGGGATCGAAACGAACGAGGAGGCGGGCAGGTCATCGAATGCAGTGCGAACGAAGAGAACTGGGTCCTGGACCACATTCGCCACCAGCCACCCATCCGCGCCCACATTCTCGGCGGTGTGACTCCCCTTGAAAAGAACGGCGGAAAGGTCCCCCTTGCGGCAGTGAATCCCAATCGGTGCCGCGTTCTGCCGCGTGGTCGCGATCACTTCGCTGATACCCGGCCCTAGGAGTCCCAAGCCCACCCCCCCTCGAGCGCCAGGTAGATGGCACCGATCATGATGTCGGCGAGCGAGCCGGGGTTGATGTCGTGCTCAATGCACCAGGCGTCGAGAGCAGCGATCGGCTGATGGCCCTCCAGCACGGCGCGGGCCCGCACACGTGTCTCCTCCGCCAGGGCCAACCCGTGCTTCTTGACGATGAACGTATCGAGTTCAGTCGCGAGCAGCGATAGAAAAAGACGCCGGACGGCCGTTCGGGGTTCAGGGTCTTTTTCGAGAACCTGGGCCCCAAGCGAGCAGAGGGCGAAGCCGTTCGTCCACTCCCGCGCCACCATGTCCCGTTCGGCCGAGTGGGCCATGACGTCCAGCAGGGTCATCCCGCGCTGGCGGAGGAGCTCGGCCGACCCGGGATCGTTCACATCCAGTTCGTCGGTCTCGTTCACCCTCACCCTCGTGAGAGCGAAGGCCCGGTAGAAGGTGACCGCGTCCTCGACCGTGCTCTCCTCGACTGCATGGCGGGCCCCCTCGACCCCACCTCCGACAACGAGGGGGACGAGCAGCAGAAACGCTCCGAAGTGAGTATTCCCCCCCGCGTGACAGGAGGTGGCGCGGACTGCCTCCTCGATCAGGGATCCGAGGCCGGCGCGCCGGGACTCCGCCGACTCGAGAGGAAGACGGGCGGCGAGGGTGGAGACGATGAAGTGCTCGAGGCGTGTCTCAGGGTAGTCGTGGCATCGGTCCACGTTGCCAGGCTTCGGGGAGGCAAGCACCTCGAGGACCATGGCGAGCTGTGCTCGCTCTGCCCTTGTTACGGGAAAAACGCAGCGTTTCGGCATGGGATCAGGCAGCGGGGCGGGGCGGGAAGACCTCCCCCATGATCCGATCGGAGAGACGACGCTTGGCCTGCATAAACTCCCGTTTCGAGAGGCCCATCTGCTGGAGTGTGATATCCCGGAACATGCAGGGTGACGAGGTCTTGCAACACCAGGCGAGTGAGCCGAAGCAGGTCTGGGCGCCACCCTCGAGGGAGGTGTCGTGAACTGCCTCCTGCTTGAGCGTGATGTACCGATCCCGGCTCATCCCGATCTTCTCCAGGGTCGGGATCAGGGGACAGGACTTGACCGGCATGCAGCAGAACGCCAGGGAGCGGATATCGCCGCCTCGACAGAGCTGTTTCGGCGAGTTGTACCACCCCTGCTCGTCGGCGAGGCGGGTGATCGCGGCGTCGAGGCCGGCGAGCGTCCGTTCGTTCGCCCCACGCGCGAGCGAGACTAGGTCAGCCCCGTGGGAGAGCATCTCGCGCATCCGGTCGAAGGTGGTGATCGAGTTGTTGGCGATCAAGGTGAGGGGAACCGTATTCCGGATCTCCCGGAGCTTCGGATACCCAAAGTCCATGAGGTCGATATGCAAGACCTCCGCACCAGCCTCCCAGCACCGGCGAGCAAGCACCCGATCGTCGTCGGCCACACCGGCCCTGATCTTTACGGAGACCGAGCACCCTTTGTCGCTGAGCGCAGCGACCATCGCCTCGAGAGCTTCGATGTCCCTGACCAGCGCTTCGCCCGCCCCGATGGCGACCATCTCCGGCTGCCGGCAATGAGCGTCGATCTCGTAGACGACCGACTGGCCGAGCGACCGTGCTACTCGGAGCAGCCCGTCGGGGGAGGAGGCACGGAGGTTCAGGCCAACGACGAGCCCGGAGCCATCGAGGGCGTCCACCTCGCGTTTGAGGCCCCCGATCGGATCGTCTTCCATAAATTCGGAACGCCCATTCTCCGCCATCTGCCGGGAGGCCTGGAGCGTCGAATCGTCGACCGAATAGCCGCCGAGAAAGGTGACGCCGACGTGAGCGGCACGGGCGAGCGTGTACGCGGCATCGACCACCCCTGCCATGGAGGCGAGGGCGATCGGTGTCCTGACCACGGAGCCGTTGATACAAAGCGAAAAACGCTCTTCCTGCACCGCCATAGAGTGTTATTCATTTTTCGTTGGGACAGATAGGGTTTTGGGAATGGATCGCACGCGAAGGATCATTCCCGGCATATTAGATCACAACCGGGAGAAGCGATAAGCGAACAGGATAGACCGCCTGAACCGGAGTGAGGGGCGATCGGTACTATTTTTTTAGGACATACGTTGTACTCTGTAGTACATGAGCAGGTTTGGTATGCTCCTCGTGGGCCACGGATCAAAACTTCCCTACAACAAAGAACTGATCCTCGAGACTGGCCGAATGATCCAGGAGCGCTCCAACGAGTATATCGTTCGCTGCGGCTTTATGTCGATGAACGAGCCCTCGGTCGAGGAGCAGCTGGAGGCATTCCGGGGCGAGGCGATCGACGCCCTCGCCGTGGTCCCGCTCTTCCTCGCTCGCGGCATTCATATCGAAAAGGACATCCCCGCTCTAATCGGTCTCGCCGAAGGAGAAAAGAAGGGAACGTTCGAGACCGCCCACGGACCAGTCCCGCTCGTCTATGCGGATCCCATCGGGGTCGACCCCCTGCTCGCCGAGCTGATGCTCAAGAACGCCAAGACCGCGCTCTCGCTGATCTAGTCCCGCATGGACCTTCTGGTGCTCGACACGATCCACGGGGGGACCCTGCTCGGCGATGAGCTCCGCCTCCGTGGGCACCATGTCGAGACCGTGGACGTGTACCGTGGCAGGGATCCATGGCCCGACCCGGACGCTTTCGACCGCGTGGTGGCGCCGGTCCACCTGGACCCGGACCACCCACTCCTGGAGGGAGTCGGGGATCGGCTCCTCTCCCACCACGCGGCAGCTGGCCTCTGCCTCGCTGACCATCGCCCCGGATGCCTGGTCGAGGTGACCGGGGCTCGCGGCAAGACCACAACCGCGTTTGCCATCGCGGCCGTACTGGAAGGCCCGGGGGTCCTCCACACCTCAGCGGGCACCTTCGTCTATCCTGAACGACGGCGTCTCTGGCGCCGATCGATCACCCCCGCCTCTCTCCTCCCTGCCGCCCGGTTTGCTGCCGCCATCGGGGGATGGTGCGTGGCAGAGGAGTCGCTGGGCGTCACCGGGGCGGGAGACCTCGCCGTGCTGACGTCGATGGACGATTATGCCTGCGCTGCCGGCAAGCGCTCGGCCCTCGCCTCGAAGCTTGCGTCGTGCGGGCGGGCGCCCCGCCTCCTGGTGCCCGAAGGGACATCTCCCCTCCCCCACCACCCGGATGTCCAGGCGGCGGATCACCTGACTCACGTGACGGACACGACCTGCGAGACGTCCGCCGGTGTCGCAGCAACCCCGCTCCTCGCCCACGCCGCGTACCGGAACGCGTTCCAGCTCGCGGCTGCAGCAGCCGTCCTGCTCGACGGCGTACCCTCCCGGTTGGCGACGATGGAGCCGATACCCGGCCGGCTCTCGGTCGATATCGATGCCGGGCGTGTCGAGGTGGACGACGCAAACAGCGGAACCAGCAGTGCCACGGCGATCGAGGCAGTTCGACTGGCGCGCACGCTCGATCCGGGCCGGGAGATGACGCTCGTCATCGGGGAGGAGTTCCGAGCGGTCTGCGAGGGATTCTCCCCCGGGGACGTGACCTCCGCCATCGAGGCGGCAAACCCGGCTACGGTCGTCCTGGTCGGCTCCCACGAGTACCGGGACGCTGTCATCGCAGGGCTCGGTGCCGCCGCGTGGCATGGCCTGGTGCGCGAGGCGGCCACTCTCGATGCCGGCCGCACGATGGCGCGAGCCGAGAACGGTGAGGGACCGATCGTCCTGGCCGTCAAGACCTGGAGATAGAGGATGAAATACCTACAGCCCAGACCGAGTTCGATCGTCGCGGCCCTGTACACGGCACGCGACCTCGAGGTGGATGTCGCCGTCCTGCATGGCCCGTCCGGCTGCTCATTCAAGCACGCCCGCCTCCTCGAGGAGGACGGCATGCGAGTCCTGACCACGTCGCTCGGCGAGAACGAGTTTATCTTCGGCGGTGAACAGCGACTCGAGGAGGTGCTTCGTGAGGCCGAGGCAACCTTTCACCCGCGCCGCATGGCAGTGATCGGGACCTGTGTCTCAATGATCATCGGCGAGGACCTCGGCCAGGCCGTTCACGCGGTCGATACTTCCACGATCGCCGTCGACATTCACGCCGGCTTTCCCGAGAACATCGACGGCGTGATCGCGACCCTCCAGGCGGCCGCCGACACCGGCTGGATCGGGACGGAGGAGCTCGAGCGCCAGCGCGGACTGCTCGGGGCTGCGAACGAGGTGGAACGGCTTCGGGGGGCGGCGAGCCGTCCGTATATCGAGCCGGAACGCGGAGACCTCAAGCACGTCGCCGCCGGCCGAGTCCTGGAGCTCGCCCGGTCCGGGGCGACCGGCATCGCGGTGATGAACGCGAAGAAGGAGACGGCGTACATGTTCGCCGACGCTCTCCTGGCGCTGCACGAGACCGTGCCCGACGCCCCCATCCGGTATCTCGCGAACCTCGAGGAGCGGGGGTTGCCGAAGGTGAGAGACGATGCGCGCCGGATCGCCGCGGGGCTCGCCGAGCGGCGTGTTCCGGTCGAGACGATCGGATCGCTCGACGAGTACGGGGCCCTTGGCGTCCGTCTTGGGGAAGAGATCAGCACGAGCGGTGCAGATTATGCCCTGGTCGCCGGGGTGCCGCACGCGATCCCCGCCGAGTACACGGACGGGATCGAGGTGATCTCGATCACGAACGGCCCGCGCCAGGTCGCCCCGCTGCGGGAGCTGGGCCATCGGTTCGTGCTGGTCGAGGTGGACCTGCATCCGAAGACCCTCGGCGTCCGGACGATCGTCGAGAGCGAGTTCGGCGCGGTGCTCCGGAGCATGGTATGAGAGGCGTCCTGATCTCGGGTGACCGCTCAGGGAGCGGCAAGACATCGGTGACGCTCGCGCTCTCGGCACTTCTCGCCCGAAATCGAACCGTCCAGACCTTCAAGGTCGGGATGGACTACATTGACCCATCCTACCTCACGGCGGTGACGGGACGCCCCTGCCGGAACCTGGACGGGTTTGTCCTTTCACCGGAGGAGAACCGGGCGATCTTCTCGGCGGCAAATCGCGGAGCCGATCTCGCGATCGTCGAGGGAGTCCGGGGGCTCTACGAGGGGGCCGAAGCGATTGGAGACGCCGGCAGCACAGCGGAGATCGCGAAGCTCCTGGACCTCCCGGTCGTTCTGGTCGTGAACGCTCGATCCGTGACCCGCTCCGCCGCTGCGCTCGTACGGGGGTTCCAGGCCTTCGACCCTGCGATCCGGATTGCGGGAGTGATCCTCAACAACGTCTCGAGCCCGTCCCACCGCGAAAAGGCGACGCGGGCGATCGAGCACTTCTGCGGCATCCCGGTGATCGGAGCGGTGCCGCCGATCGAGGA
>CAYLUL010000019.1:18854-20609 GCA_964386835.1 uncultured Methanospirillum sp. | reverse complement strand
GCGAGGCCGATCCCGGCGAGCGCCCCGATCACGCCGTCCCCGGTACCGCCGAGGGGCTCTAAAAAGACTCCCGCGTTTCGAGCGGTCCGGAGCGCCCGGTCCTGTGTCAGCACGCACCGCTTCGCGTCCTGGGCGAAGGCGATAACCGCGGGTGAGACATCGGAGGCCACAGCGCCCGCAAGCCCGGGGTCCGAGCCTTCGATGAACCCGTCCCGCATCACCTGGCGGGCGACCTCGAGTGCCCCGCAGAGCTCCCCGGGGCCGGCCTCTACATGGACGACGGCGCAGGAATTGTGCGAGGTATACGGGATTGCCGGGTCGACCAGGAGCTGGTGCCGGGTGACGCCTGCAACCGGGTGGCGGGCCGCGATGCCGTCAGCGACGGCGCGGGCGAGCCGGCCCGTGCCCCGTGTTCCGGGCATGTCGGTGTCGTCGAGCGCGATGAGGAGAGTCACTGTTCCTGAGGGTGGGAGCGGACCGGTCATTAAGGAATGGGGAGGAAACGCCGGCCGTTGACGGTTCACAAACCCTTTTCCCGTCGTCCGGCCCACGAAGACACGATGGCAGACGAGTACGTCCACGTCACCTGCCATGCCTGCGAGGGCGTGGGGTGCACCTACTGCGACCGCCGGGGGTGGGTTGAGGTCCGGCCGCCTGCGACCGCCTGCCCGACCTGCGAGGGTGACTGCTGCATCTACTGCGGGTATACCGGCTGGGCCGGCCTGAGGCCCAAGTACGACGACCCCGACGCCCCGTCATCCTGCCACGCCCCCTGATGCGGGGACCGGGGCATGATCCCCTTTCATCTCCTCTTCGGACGACCTCGTATACCATGCCTATCGTCACGATCCAGATGTCCAGCGGAAAGAGCGTCGACCAGAAGCGGCAGATCATCGAGGAGTTCACGGGGACACTGGTCCGGACCCTCGGGGTCGACCCGTCGACGATCACGATCCTGATCCAGGAGCTGCCCCGCGAGAACATCGGCAGGACCGGACGTCTCCTCTCGGAGACCTGAAAGCGGTCGTGATCGAGAGGCGGCTCTCGTCCCTTTCCGACCCGTCATCCCCGAGCCCCCAGGGGAGCGGAGGGGGGCCGGAAGACCTTCGGTGAGGGGGTCGAACCTTCCGGGTTGGACTGCCGAAAGACCTGTCTCTTTCAGCGACGAGGACTCTGCATGACAGGGATTCAGGGCCTCTCTCACGTCGCTCTCGCGACGGGCGACATGGACGCAACGATCCGGTTCTGGCGGGACCTGCTCGGCTGCCGGCTCGTGGGCCGGCTCGGGCGCCCGGGACAGCGGGCGTACTTCTTCGACGCGGGCCAGGGGACTCTCATCGGTTTCTTCGAATGGCCCGGTACCTTGCCCGTGGCAGAGAAGGAGGCGGGGGCCCCCGTCGCGGGCCCGTTCGCCTACGACCATGTCGCCCTCGGGGTCGGGTCGCTCGATGACCTCTTCCGGCTCAAAGATCGATGCGCCGTAGCAGGCCTCTCCGCTTCGGACGTGACCGACCACGGGTTCCTCTACTCCGTCTACCTCCACGACCCGAACGGTGTCACGGTGGAGTGCTGCTGCCCGGCACGAGGTGTGGACCTCGCGGCGGCGCCGGTCGCGGTCGAGAAGGAGCCGACCCCGGTGGCCGAAGAGGGAGCCGAGCCGAACCCGTCGGCATGGCCGCTGGCAACCGTCCGGCGCGAGTGGCCGGTCGTCCCTGGGACCGGGTACCGGGCTTTCGTCCGGTGACGGAGCCTCCT
>CAYLUL010000019.1:9582-18754 GCA_964386835.1 uncultured Methanospirillum sp. | reverse complement strand
GGTCTCCGTTGCGCCGATGCGGACCCGGGAGACCGCGCCGCCGTGCCGGACCGAGTTGTCCAGGAGATTCGAAAAGACGTGCCCCAGCATCACGTCGGCAAAGACCTGGAACCCCCTGGTCTCGTCGGTCAGTTTCACCCCCTCGGGAAGATGAAGGTTGTCGACCACGTCGGCGAGGTTCTGCCATTCCGGGTCCCGGGAGCCGAGGTGTTCGAAGAGAGCGGTGAACTCAATCTGCTCCTGGATTCGCCGCGTGGTCTCCTTCAACCGTTCCAGCACGGGCAGCTCGACCGGATCGGCGACCTGGTCCTGCGCCAGGGAGAGGTACCCGAGCATCACCATCACGTTGTTGCGGATGTCGTGCCGGGTGATACTTGCCAGGAGGCCGAGCTGCCGGTTCGCCGTCCGGAGCGCGTTCTCAGCGATACGCCGCTCGGTGATGTCCTCGATCACCGGGATCAGGAGCGTCACCCGTCCCTGGTCGTCCAGGATCGGGAAGACCGTGACCAGCCCCCAGACGATCCGTCCGTCCCGTGCCAGGTACCGCTTTTTGAGTTGGAAGAATGGAATCTCCCCCGCGAGCACCCGCCGGGTCTCTTCCAGCCCGACCTGGACGTCGTCCGGGTGGGTGATCGATGAGAACTCCTGCCCGACCAGCTCCTTGCCGGAATACCCGAGCATGCGTGTAAGGGACGGGTTGACCTCCTGGAACCGGAAGTCGGTCCCGACCAGGGCGATACCGAGCGGGATCCGCTCGAAGAGGCGCCTGAAGCGTTCCTCGCTCGCCCGGATCGCCTCCGCGGCACGCACCTGGTCCGTGATCTCCAGGGAGACGGAGCCGATCCGGACCCCCCGGGGAGTCGGCATCGAGAAGACCATCTGCCGGACGATGATGCGGGTGCCGTCCGCCCGCTCCACCTCGATCTCTCGCGGCCCGAGGAAGGGTGCCTCCGCGGAACGAAAGACTTTCTGAACGGCCTCCTCGAGCCGGGCGCCCTCCCTCTCGGTCCGCCGTTCGGACGGTAGGCACCGGAACGACATCTCCCAGGAAGGCATCCCGATCGCCTGGTCCCTCGAGAGCCCGAAAACCCGCTCCGCGGCCGGGTTCCAATCCACGATCCGCCCCTCCTCGTCCGTGATGAAGACCGCCTCGGCGATCGAATCAAAGAAGGAGCGGAGCCGCTTTTCACTCTCGCGGACCTGCTCCACCGCCCGGTTCTGCTCCGTGACGTCGATGACAAGGGTGAGCAGGGCTGGGCGGTTCTCGAGGGTAATCGGGATCGCGCTCAGGAGGCCCTCCCGCGGTTCTCTGTCGGCCCGATCGAAGGAGATGGGGAGGTTCTCAACCGCCCCGCGGCTCGCAATCGCCTCCCCCAGCGAGGCGGAGATCTCAGGGTTGACAAGCCCTATCTCCGCTGCACCCTTCCCGATCGCCTCGTCGATGGGAACCCCGGTGATCCGTTCGAACGCGGGGTTCGCTGCAAAACAGAGGTGGCCTTTCATGTCCGAGAGGGTCATCGCGACCGGGGCGTGATCGAAGATTGCCCGGAACCGCGCCTCACTCTCCCGGAGCTGCCTCTCCCGACCGACCAGGCGCTCGACCTGCGCCCGGAGCTCCTCCTCCCGCGCCGCCAGTTCCACGTTCGCCTCGCGAAGCCGCTCCTGTGCCTCTCGCAGCCCCGTGATGTCGTGGGCGATCAGCTGGACTCCTGCCAGGTGCCCGTCCTCGACGATCGGGGTGCCGTGGAGCTCGAGGACCAGGGACCGACCATCTCTCGCCAGGTAGACGACCTCCAGGGGACCGGTCGGCTCCAGTGCCCGGTTTCTCTCCATCGCCTCAGCGATCCTCGCCCGGTCCTCGGGACGAAGCCGTTCAAGGGGGAGGGGTCCGCCCAGGAACCGTGCGGCACTGGCACCGCTGATCGTCTCGAACGAGGGGGAGATGTAGGTGAGATTGAAGTCCCTGTCGATCACAAAGACCAGGTCCTGGATCCGTTCGGTGATCCCGCGGTACCGCTCCTCGCTCCGGCGAAGGGCCTCCTCGATGCGCCGCCGCTCCGAGAGGTCGTTCATGGTGCCGATCATCCGCCGGGCCCGGCCCTCCGAGTCGGTGATGAATGCCCCAAGGTCCTCGACCGGGATGAAGGTGCCATCCTTCCTCCGGAACCGGTACTCCACCCTGAACTCACCGGCGCGGGCGATCGCGTCTTCGAGCACGGCGGTGACTCCGGGGCGGTCGTCCGGGTGGATTCGCTCCTCCCATCCGGCGATCCCGACCGCCTGGAACTCCTGCGGTGTGTCACCGGTCACCCGCTCGATCGGGCCGGACCAGCGGATCGCCCCGCTCTTGATGTCAAGGTCGTAGACCAGGTGGCCGGAGAACTCCGAGACGAGACGGTACCGCTCCTCGGATTCCCGGAGCGACACCTCCGCCCGTTTGCCCTTCAGGACCTGCCAGAGGCCCTGCATCAGGAGCGAGAGCTCGGAGACATCGCTCTCGGAATAGTCGGCCGCCTTGTTCGCGACGCCGGCGACCATCACCACCCGATCACCCTCGATCACCGGTATGCTCATGTGGCGCCGGATCGGCGGGTGCCCCTCGGGGTACCCCCGCTTCTTTGGGTTCGGTGCTGAGTAATCGTTGGTGATGATCGGCCGACGCTGCCGGACCGGCTCGCCCCAGAGCCCCGTCGACGCTGTCCGGTACAGGAGAGGCTTCGTCCCGATTGCACACATCTCCATCGCCGCCTGGGACCAGGCGTACATCGTCATCTCGCTCTCGTCCTCGTTCAGGAACGCCAGGTATCCGATTGGGCTCTCCGTGACGATCCCGGAGCCCTCGATCGCATACGCGAGGAGCGCGTGCTCGGACTGTTCGGCCCTCTCGTAGAACCCGAGCATGAACCGGAGCCGGGCCTCCCGGAGGCGCAGGGCCTGTTCGGCCTCCCACTCGGCCATCACATCGCGGCCGACGACCTGGTACTCTTCCACCTGGCCATCCGATGCGTAGAGCGCCCTGACCGAGTAGAGGACCTGATGCATCCTCCCGTCAAGGCCAGAGGCGGTCAGTTCGTACCCACGGATCGGGTGTTCAGGGGAGAGGGACGAGAGGAACGATGGGAGGCCGGCAGGGTCCGCAGCCCACATCACGTCGTTGATGTCCTGGCCAACCGGCTCGCCAGGTCCACGGAACGCCTCGAAATGCGTGCAAAAGGCCTGGTTCGCGAATGTGATCGTCCCGTCCGGGGCGAACCGGAAGATCAATTCCACCTGGTCGTCCACGACGGAACGGTACCGCTCCTCGCTCCTCCTCAACCGCTCCTCGGCTTCCCGGGTGTGGATCGCCCGCAGGATCCCATGCTCCAGTTCGGCGTACTGGACCGATGGGTCGCCCCCCTTCTGGAGGTAGAAGTCCGCACCGTTGTTGATCGCGGCGATCGCGACCTCCTCGCGCCCCCGCCCGGTGAAGAGGACGAACGGAATTTGGCCGAAGCGGCGGCGCACTTCCTTTAAAAATGCGATTCCGTCCATCCCGGGCATCTGGAAATCCGAGACAACAGCGGCGTACCGCTCGCGAGCCAGCGCCTCGAGGCCCCCGACAGCCGACGTTCGGGTCTCCATGCCGAGCTGCCCGCTCGCCTCGAGAAAGAGCCGGCCGAGCTCGAGCAGGGCGGGTTCGTCGTCAACGTAGAGGACCCGGTACATGAGGGGAACCCAGTAGTAGCATAGTTATGCCCACGGTATTTAACAGCAGGGGATCGCGACCCGGCTCATGATGTGCCCGACTGCTTCCCCGCGATCGCGTCAGGGGCGAGCCGGACCACGACGGTGGCGGCGAGCGCCTGTGGGGGGAACGAACCCGGTGCCTCCCTCGCGTACTTCCGGGCGAAGGCGCCGAGCGCCCGCATCTTCTCCCCGGGATCATCGACGACCGTGCACGAACCGGTGCCGGCGACCGAGCGGTAGCGCATCCCGTACGCGCAGGCGGTCTCTCCCGCAACCACCGCGGCGTCGGTGACGGCAACAAAACCGGCGTGGGGGTGCTGACGGAGCAGGTCGAGCTTTTTTCCCGCCTGTGCCATGTGAAGGTAGATCGTTCCGTCCACCTCGGCGACGCAGAGTGGGACCGCGTACGGCGCGGGATCGTCATGGAGGGCGAGGACCAGGTACGGAGCCGCGCCAAGGACGTCGCGCCACCAGCATGGATCGGTCACCTCTTTGTCAGACCGGCGCATCAGGCACCTGGCCAGTCCGGGGGATTCATTGAGACGATCATGCCCAGAGGATTGGAACGGGACATATTGGAGCTTTCCCGGGATTCCTGGTCCTGGAGCGCACCTTGAAGGCATCGCGAACCGTACCTTGTGAGTACATGGGAACGGGCGACAGGGCGGCGGACCGGAGAGAGCGGCCGACCTTCCGGTTCGCCCACCTGGCAGACCTCCACATCGGGGCATGGCGTGAGCGGCCGCTTGCGGAGGCCGCCGTGCGGGCCGTCCGCGATGCGATCGAGCGATGCATCACCGAGCAGGTCGACTTCATCATCCTGGCGGGCGACCTCTTCGACTCGCCCCTGCCCGGGATGGACTTCGTCTGTGCGACCGCCGAGCTCCTCTGCCGGGTCCGGGATGCCGGCATCCCGGTCTACGTCACCTACGGCTCGCACGACTACAGCCCGACCTCGAGCTCAGTGATCGACGTGCTGGGGGCGGCAGGGCTCTTCTCCAGGCTGCCAGGCCCTGATATGGTGGAGATTGGGGATGAGACGCTGCTCCGGCCCCGATTCCTGGTTGACCCGGAAACCGGCACGAAGCTCGCAGGCCTTCCAGGCCGACAGCGCTCGCTCGAGCGGGCCTGGTTCGAGCGGCTCGATCATGATTTCCTCGATGCTGAGCCGGGATTCAAGGTCTTCGTCTTCCACTCGGCGATCACCGAGGTACTGCCCGAGTATGAACGATACGCCGATTCCATGCCGCTCGCCCGGCTCCCTCCCGGCTTCGACTACTACGCAGGCGGTCATGTCCACGCTCGGATCGAGGCACGGAACGAGAGAGGGCGCGGGATCGTCGCCTACCCCGGCCCGCTCCTGGGCTACCAGTATGGCGACCTCGAGCGCGCCGCCAGCACACCGCGTGGATTCTTCATCGTCACCGTGGACTCGGGAATCATCACCAGCCTCGATTTCGTCGAGGTGCCCCTCCCGCCGGTCGTTGTCCATCCAATCGACGCCGGAGGGCTCACCCCCGGGGAGGTCGGCGCCTGCCTCGACCGGGCGGTGGAGGAACAGCACCACGGGGGCGCGATCGTGCTGCTCCGGGTGAGCGGCACCCTCGCCTCGGGCGAGCCGCACGAGGTTCCCTTCGGTCCGGCGCGAGCCGCACTCGAGGGGCAGGGGGCGCTCTGCGTCAGGCTGAGCCGTGCTGGCCTCATCGGGCGGCGAGAACGCCGTTCGACCAGCGGAGGAGGCGGGTCCAAGGAGGAGATCGAGGCTCAGGTTCTGGCGGAGCACTGCCAGGACTATTCTCCCGACCTGGCGCAGGACGACCCGGAGTGTGCCGCCAAGCTTGGGGCGCTTCTTGAGGGAGAGGCGGGGGTCCGGACCGCGCTCCGCCTGCTCGAAGCCGTTGCGATCGAGCCGGCCGAGCACGAGAACCTCCGCGCCTTCGCCCCGCGGGTCCGGGGGCGGGCGCGCGAGGTGCTGCCCGAACTCCGGGAGGGCTGAATGCGCCTCGTCTCGCTCACCCTCTCCAACATCCGCTCGTACGGGGAGGAGGAGACCATCGTCGAGTTCCCCCCGGGGGTGACCCTCTTCTGGGGTGACATCGGGAGTGGCAAGTCGACCATCCTCGCCGCGATCGAGTTCGGGCTCTTCGGCCTCGGCAACATCAAGAACACGCACATACTCCGCCACGGAGCGCACCGGGGCGATGTGACGGTCCGTTTCGCGGTTGATGGAGTTGAGTATGCCGTTCACCGGGCGATCCAGCGGCGCACCCGGCGCAAAGACGGCGAGCCCGGGCCCGTTGAGCAGGTCGATGGGTGGCTCGAGGAGGACGGCGCCCGTACCGGGTATTCGACGACCGAGCTGAAGGCCCGCGTCCTGGCGGTGCTCGGGTTCAACGAGCGGCCGGATCCAAAGGCCGGGTCGAGGATCTACCGATACGCGGTCTACACCCCGCAGGAGGAGATGAAGCAGGTGCTCGTCCTCGGGCGCGAGGAGCGGCTCGATATCCTCCGGCGGGCCTTCGGCCTCGAGCAGTACCGCTGGGCCCGGCGGAACATCGACGAGCACCTGGTCCGCGGCATGATCGCCCCCGAGCAGGAGGTGCTCGCCGGGCTCGCCTCCGGCCTCTCTGCCGCCGCCGAGGAGGAGGGACGGCTCGAGGAGGAGCTGGTACGACTCCATGAGGAGGCGATCGGGATCGAGGAGGCCTGCAGGCTGATCGGCGCGGACTGCGCCCGGCTTGAGGAGGCGATCGGATTGCTCGCCGAAGCACGCCCGGAGCGGGATCGGGTCGCGGGCGAGCACCGGTCGCTCGCCCAGGTGCTAGCGCGGGACCGACTCGAGTTCACGGAGCTCGATGAGTCCGTCCGGGGTCTTGAACGGGCGGCGACGGCCTCAGGAGCGGAGGATACGAGCCGGTTCGAACACCTTGCGGCGCAGTACGCGGCCTGGGAGGAGCTCGGTAGGAAACGGGCCGAACTCCGTGCCGCCGCCGAACGGTTCCGGGTCCTCGATGCCGAGCGCCGGGAGCTCGCTGGGGCGATCGACCGGGAGCGAGAGCGGCTTTCAGGGTCGCTCGAGGCCCTTCGAGGCCGGCTCCAGAGGGAGAATGCCGTCGGAGCGATCGAGGCCCTTGAGGCGGAAGCCGCTCGCCTGGACGCGGAGGTGCAACGGCTCCAGGAGGCGCTCGCCCCGGGGGATGGGCTCGCCGAGGAGGCTGCTCTCTGCCGCGAGATGCGGGGGCGTGTGATGGCCGAGCGGGGGCTGGCCGAGAGCGAGCAGAAGCGAATCGAGGCGGAGTGGGAGGCGATCGCCTCGATCGGGGTCGGAGCCACGTGCCCAACCTGTCGCCAGACCCTGGGCAACGACCACCTGGAGCAGGTCCGCGAGGGGGCAACGACGGAGTCGAGCCGGCTCGAAGCACGGGCGGGCGACTGCACCGAGGCGCTCCGGCTCCTCGATCGGGACCTTGCAGTCCTGGACGAGCGGCAGCGTGAGTGCGACCGGGTCCGGCAGGACCTCACCGGAATCCGGGCTCAGAAGGATCGGCTCGAAGGACAGCGGCGTGAACTGGAGCGGGGACGGGACGAGGCGGCCCGCGCCCAGGAGGAATGCGAGGCGCTCGCCCGGCGACTTGAGTCCGGCGCGTACAGCACCGGCGAGCGGAGCCGCCTCGCCCGGGTGGAGGCAGACCTGGAAGAGGCCCGCGGGGACGCCACCCGGTTCAACGAGTGCGAGGCGGCGATCGAGCGCTGCGAGGCGGCGGGGGTCGTGGAGGCATACCGCGCCGCCGCCCGGGTGCGGGATGAGGGACTGGAGGCGGAGCGCCGCCTCGTCGGACGGCGGGAGGAGCGGGAACGAGCCGCCCTCCGGGTCCGGGAGCGGGAGGCTGGTCTTGCCGCCCTCGAGCGCGACCTCGAGAGGCTCGGTGAGGCGGTGGGACGACTTGAGCGGCTCGAGGAGGCGATCGGCCAGGCCAGGCAACGGGCAGACGTGGCCGAAGTGGAGCGGAATCGGGTCCGGGTCGACCAGGGCCGGCTCGAGGAACGGCTCATGGCCGTCCGGGCCGAGCGCGAGCGCCTGCAGGGCATAGAGCGTCGACGCCGGTACCTCGCCGAAGTCCAGCGGTGGCTGCTTGCCCACATCGTGCCGGCGATCGTCGAGATCGAGGCCGGGGTCCTGGACACCATCCGGGACCGGTTCGAGGGGCTCTTCGCGGACTGGTTCGCCCGGCTCGTCGAGGCCGACGACCTCCGGGTCGAGGTGGACGCCTCGTTCACCCCCGTCGTCCAGTCGGGGGAGTACGAGCTCGAGCCAGAGACCCTCTCGGGCGGGGAGCGGACGAGCCTGGCGCTCGCCTACCGCCTCGCCCTCAACACCATGGTGCGCCAGGAGGCGGGCATCAGCCGCGAGAGCCTCCTGGTCCTGGACGAACCGACCGACGGGTTCTCGTCCCAACAGCTCAACCGGCTCCGGGAGGTCCTGGCCGAGACGGGGTGCGACCAGACGATCATCGTCTCACACGAGCAGGAGCTCGAAGGGGTCGCCGACGCCGTCTACGGCGTGACGAAGGAGAGCCGCGGGTCGCGGGTCGTTCGTCTCTGACCTCGTGGTTCAGGGACGGGTGGCAAGGACCAGGTAGTGATAGGGCCCGGAGGGCGCGACCGACTCGACCACAAAACCGGCCCCGCGGATCAACCCCAGAGCGTCGTCCTCACCGAACCGGATCTCGACCGGCGGCCCGATAAGGTCTCTGCCCGAGAGGGTCTCCTCCTTCTTCCAGTCGATACTCGCGAGCCTGCCGCCGGGCTTCAGCATGGTCATCGCGTTCTGGAGGGCGGCGGCCTGATCGGCGAAGTCGTGGAGGCAGTTGCCGTAGAAGACGAGGTCCGCGCACCCCTCGCAGACCGCGAGCTCCTCCGCCGTGATCGCCCGGATGCGGATGTTCTCGAGCCCCTCCTCCTCTGCCTGCTCGTGGAGGCGTGTCAACCGCTCGACCGACGGATCGACCGCGTAGACGACCCCGCGGGGACCGACCCGCCGGGCGATCGGGAGCGTGAAGTAGCCGTCGCCGGCACCGACGTCGGCCACAACGCCCCGGGAGACCACACCGACCATGTCCAGGACCGCCTCGGGGTCCTGCCACACCCGCCGCTCTGCATCGTCGTGGTGCTGCATCATCACTTCACGTCTCGACAACGACCCATATCAAGGTGCGGGCGTCCCCCGATGCAGGTTCTTATACAGGGACTACCACACCTGGAGTGCGATGAATGGTACACCGGGCTACGTCCACGGCTACTCGGTCGCGGAGGAGCGTCGGCTCTCCGACCAGGCGGGAGCCCTTGCGATGCTCCTCCACCAGGACACCCGTTTCCCGCCGGGCTCCCTCGTGCTCGAAGCGGGGTGCGGCACCGGCGCCCAGACGGCGCTCGTCGCCGCCGCGAG
>CAYLUL010000019.1:0-9482 GCA_964386835.1 uncultured Methanospirillum sp. | reverse complement strand
GGCTTCGTCCAGAGGACGATCGTCCCGATGGTGGAGGGGGCGCGGGAGCAGGCGGTCAGGCTCGGGATTGTCAACCCGGCGACCTTCGACCGGGGGGTCGCCGACCTTTGCCGGACTGGCGGGCCGGGCGGCACCTTCTGCTACACCTTCTTCCGGGCGACCGGGGTGAACCCGGGCTGATAGGGCCGAAGCGAGATGCCGGACCGGTCATAACCCATGAGAGGATGGCGGTGCAGACGCCCCGCCGGCGGGATCGGCGTCCGCCCCGGGAAGCGTGAAGAAGAAGGTGCTCCCCTGGCCCAGGGTGGACGCCACCCAGGTGCGCCCCCCATGGAGCTCGATGATCCGGCCGACGAGGGCGAGACCGATCCCCGTCCCCTCGTACTCGTCCCGGGTGTGAAGGCGCTGGAAGATCACGAAGATCCGATCGAAGTACTCGGCCTCGATCCCGATCCCGTTGTCCTCCACCGCGAACCGCCAGAACCGACCGTCCGGTACCGCCGAGACATGCACCGACGGGGGGACGCCCTCACGGTGGAACTTGAGCGCATTGCTCAACAGGTTGGCAAAGACCTGGCCGAGCTGGGTCGGGTCGGCGTTCACCCGCGGCAATGGGCCGCGTTCAACAACCCCACCGGAGGCCTCGATTGCGGGAGAGAGGTCCCGGAGGACGTCTTCGAAGATGACGCTGCTCTCGACAGGGTGGGGGGAGCTCCCCCGTGTCGAGACCCGGGAGAGCTGGAGGAGGTCCTGGATCAGGGCCTGCATCCGGATCCCTGCCTCGACGATGAACCCGATGTACTCGTCCGCGTCAGCCCCGAGTCGTCCCCGGTATCGCCGCTCCAGGAGCTGGCTGAAGCTGACCACCGACCGGAGCGGCTCCTGGAGGTCGTGGCTCGAGACGTAGGCGAACCGCTCCAGCTCCTCGTTGGAACGCCGGAGCCGATCGGCCTGGGCCTCGAGGGCCTCCTCGGCCCGCTTCCGCCGGGTGATCACGGAGAAGTAGAGGTTGACATACCCCTGATCGGGGACGGGCACCATCGCGATCGAGTACACAGTCGAACGGCAGGAGGCCTCCAGTTCGCGCATCACCCCCAGTTCAAGCGAGACAGCCACCTCGTCGCAGAGGGTGGGCGAGAACCGGTCCCCCGCCCTGATCCCCCATGCCTCGAGGACCGCCTCACCAGCCGGGTTGGTGGAGAGGACTGCCCCTCTTCCGTCGACCCTCATCACCGGGAACGGGGACTCGGAAAGGAAGACGGCCGCTGAACCGAGCTCGGCCTCCTTCTGCTCGAGGGCCTCGAGGGACCGGCGGAGCCGGTCCTCGACCTCCGTCCTCCGGGCAACCTCTGCTTCAAGCTCGGTGCGCGAAGCGGTGAGGGCCCGCAGGTCGGCCGTCATGCGGTTGAAGGAGCGCCCGAGCTCGCCGAGCTCATCGTTGCCGGGCGCCGGCAGGACGAAGGAGAGGTCGCCGGATCCGACGGCACGGGTCCCCTCCTGGAGGGCGGCGATCGAGGTGAGCACCTGCCGAAAGTTGAGCAGGTAACTCGCGAGGAGGAACGCCGCGAAGACCGCGATGAGGGAGAAGACAAGGAGAGTGCTCTGCCCATCGACGCGCTCCTTCTCAATCCTGAGCAGGACGGAGAGGTCCAGGGCGTCCTGGACCAGTCCCCGGTTCACCTCCGCGACCTGGCTCCAGGACGCCGGCACGCCATTTTCTCCCGCAGCGGGACCCGCGGCATCGGCGGCAACCTCCTCGAAGACCTGGCCGATCCCCTGCCAGGACTCCTCGAGCGCCGAACGGAGCGCCTCCTCCCGGTCTCCCTCTGCGGAGAGGGACGCGAGTTCCTTTCCGAACGCGACGTGCTCCGAGCGCCACTGGGCAAGCTGCCGGTCGTCGCGGGTGAGGAGGTACTGGGTTGACAGGTCGCCGAGGAGGTGTGCCCTCGCGTGGAGGTCCTCGGCGAGAACCGCCCGCTCCTCGATCATGCTCATCCGGTACTGCGTCCCGACCACCGAGGCGGAGATGATCACCACGGCTACCCCGAAGACGAGCATGATGATCGTCAGCCGTGTCCTGATCTTCATGGTCCCGCGCTCACCGGGTCTCGTTCCCGGCAGCCGGCTATTGTCATCGCAAGGGTATGGCTCTTGCCATTCACATCCCCCCCCACAACGGCATTTCACAACCCTCATATGACCGCCGGGCAATCGGTAGGCATGGATCTCAAAGAGGTCATCGACTTTGCGAATGCGAATCCAGTTGCCTGGGTTGGTACCGTCGACGGGGACCAGCCCCGTGTCCGGGGGTTCGCGATGTGGTTCGCCGACGAATCCGGGTTCTACTTTCACACGGGCGCGACAAAGGACATCTGCCGGCAGCTCCGGGCACACCCGAAGGTCGAGCTCTGCTTCTATGACCCGGGTGACGGGCAGGGCGCGGGCCGGCAGCTCCGGGTGGAGGGGATGGTCGAGTTCCTCGACGACCCGGTTCTTCGGGCCCGCCTGTACCAGGACCGCCCGTGGGTCCAGACGATCGTGGGTGAGAACGACGCCCTCCTCGCCATCTTCCGCCTCGCCCACGGCGCCGCCTGGTTCTGGACCATGGCCGTCAACATGCATGAGCGCGAGCAGGAACGGGTCCGGTTCTAGGTCCCGTTCCTCTCTTTCTCTCTCTTATCGCCCCTTTATTAACTCCTCATCGAGCCAGTCGAAGATCCGCTGGCTCCCGAGCGCCTGGGCGCCCGCCTGGCAGTGGAGCCCGGCCCCCTCGTCCACGGTGAAGGTGAGAAGCGTCCGGTGAGCAGGTGGCAGTGCATCGTAGAGCCGTTGGGCCTGAGAGCCGAAGAACTGGTTCTCCTCGACATCGAGGACCAGGACGGGACAGGTGATCTGGTCTGCCGACCCGTTCAGGGTATACGCCTCGTGCGCCTTCATCAGGTCGGCCGGTGTCGTGACGCCGAAGGCCCACTGGCCGTGAGTGGTCGCCCAGTAGAGCTGGACGTCATGCTCGATCATCCCGGTGACGAACCGGTTGTACTCGTCGGTCTGGTTGTAAAGGAAGTCACGCAACTCGGCGGTGGTCATCCGGGAGGCATCCGCGTCGTTCTCGAAGACGTCGTAGACCCCCTCGTTCGCGACCACGACTCGAAGCCGGTGCTCAGCGGTGGCGGCACGCGGGGCAAGGTACCCGCCCATACTGATCCCATAGAGGACGAGGCGATCGGGGTCGACATCGGGCCGGGCCACAGCCCAGTCGACGACCGGGGTCACGACGGCCTCCCAGTCGGGCCGGAAATGGAGGCCCTGCTTCCTGACCGCCCGGCCCTGCCCGGGACCATCGAAGGCGAGGACGTTGTAACCCCGTCGGACGGCGCCGGCGCCGACCCCATACCAGCACTCCTCGGCGGTGCCGTCGAACCCCTGGTGGACGATCACCGTTGGAGCCCTCTGGCCGCTGTCTGAGGCGGGAAAGAAGTAGCCGTGCAGGGTCGTCCCTTCGTACGGGATCTCGACCTCCTCGAATCGGACCCCGGTCAGCGTGAGCCCGCGGACGAAGTCGGCATGCATCGCATCCCAGAGATGAACAATCTCGGGGTTCGCCGGGTCGTCGTGGAGGAAGAACTCGGCCGCACGGTAGTACTCCGAGGAACGGAGATAGGCCTCGCCGGCGCTCACCGGGTGGCCGCGCTGCTCGGCCTCAACGCCGATCGCGTGGACCCGCTCCGCGGTCGCGTTCCACTCGTCGTGCCAGGCAGCGATGACAGGGTGGAGGCCCCGGTCCTCGTGCGCAGCGATCCGGCGAGCGGTCTCGAGCGACTCGCCGAGGTCGGCGCCCTGCTCATAGGTCTTGCCGAGCGTCCGAACGAGCTCGAAATAGAGGGAGCGGTCCTGAAAGATGATCGTATCGGCAGAGGTGTTCGTCACTTTCGCTTCAGCAGAAGATGGTGGCGTCCCGGGCGGTGGCGTGGCACCCCCCGAGGGGGCCCCGATGCAGCCGGGGGCGAGGAGGACGAGAATCAGGGAGAGGAGCACCAGCGGGAGGAGGAGCCGGATCATGAGAACCGGTTCGGCGGAGAAGAGATAAGGATGGCGAACTCTTCCGCTGGGGACTGGGGGGGCGACCCTCAGACGGGGCTGGACGAATCATCAGGGCTGGAGGCGCCGTCGACCCGGGACGGGGGAACGGGCCTGCCGACGGGGAGGGCGCTGATCATCTCCCGGAGATCCGCGATCCGCTCGAGGCGCTCGGCGGCAACCGCCTCGGCGACCGAGGCACGACGCTCGGCCGTCACCGCCCGGTCGAGGGCGGCGGCGAGCTCGGTCCGGACCCGGTCCCGCTCGTCCGCTGCCAGGGATGCCCGGGTCCTCGCCCGGGTTCGCTGGTCTTCGATCCGGTCCTGCTCCACTTCCATTCGTTCGCGGTCGGCCTGCGAGGCGGCCACCTCGGCGGCGGCCACCCGGGCGAGGTGCTCGAGCTCCGACACCCGAGCGGCGAGCGTGTCCCGTTCGGCCGTGAGGACCGGCAGGGTCTCGTCAACGGTCCGGAGCGCTTCGAGCATGCGGGTGCGCTCGTGCTCGGTGAGAGGGGGAGCGCCGGGCGGACCGTCGGAACAGGCGGCGAGGACCGCCTGGAGGGCGAACTCCTCGCGCGTGACGCCTGCGGCACGGGCACGGGCGTCGATCGCCGGGACGGCCTCTTCGGGAAGGAGGAGGGAGAGCCTCATGCGGAGAGGTGCGGGCTCCAGGGACTTCTGCCTTCTCCTTCTGGCCCCACCGACCGCAACGCCCATCCGGTGGCTCCACCCATCCCCCATCATGAACGTGCTGGCGATCGGTGCTCACCCCGACGACATCGAGATTGGGTGCGGCGGAGCCCTCGCACTCCACGGACTGGATGGCGACCAGGTCGTGGTCTGCTGCGCCACCGATGGGGAGGCGGGCGGGCTGAGCCAGGCACCGACAGAGATCGGGGCGGTGCGGCGGGCGGAGGCAGTGGCAGGTGCACAGCGCCTGGGCGTGCTCGAACCCCGGTTTCTCGGCTTCCCGGACGGCCAGCTCGCCGACGCTGGCTTTCGCCTGGTCACCGCCCTCGGTCGGCTGGTCCGCGAGGAGCGGCCCGCGCTCGTCTATGTCCACCACCCGGAGGACGCCCACCCCGACCATGCGCACCTGGGCATCGCCGTGATCGACGCCTGCCGGCGGGCCGGCGCGGATGCTTTTCCCGAGCTCGGCCATAACCCCCACCGGGTCGAGGGGATCCGCCTCTACGAGGTCTGGACCCCTCTTCGCGAGGTCGCCGTCACGGTCGACATCTCAAGCGTCGCCGCCCGCAAGGCAGAGGCGATCCAATGCCACGCCTCGCAGGTCCGACGTACGCAGTACGACGAAGTCGCCCTCGGGCTCAACCGATATCGCTCAATTCTCCTTCGATCCGCGGTCCACGTCGAGGCCTTCGGCATGGCGCGGGCCACCTGGTGACCGCGATTGATCATCAATAAGTGCCCGGGCGGCGACTCCCCCTCCATGAAGATGGTGGTTGCAATCATCCGGGATTCGCGGCTCGACGCCGTGAAGGTGGCCCTCGACGAGCTCGGGTACGGCTCGATCACGGTCACCGATGTCCGGGGGCGAGGGGAGCAACGCGGGCAGCGGCAGGAGTACCGCGGGCAGGAGTACGAGATCGACCTGTTGCCCCGGACCCGTCTCGAGGTGGCGGTCCACGACGACGCGCTCCGACAGGTCGTGGACCTGATCTGTGATACGGCTCGGACCGGGGAGCCCGGGGACGGCAAGCTCTTCGTCTATCCGCTCGAGGAGGTGGTCCGGGTACGGACCGGGGAGCGGGGGGAAGGCGTCCTCTAGGCGCGCTCGAGCCTGAGGAGGGGAGATGCCCGGTCCAGGAACGCGCCGAGGAACGGGGCGAACTCTTCGGACCAGCAGGCCGGCCCGACCAGGAGTTCCCGCTCTTTCAGGGCGCGGCGGACGTGCTTGCCGAGCGAGACCTGGAGGGCCGCGTCCGAACCGAGGAGGTCGCCGGCACAGCAGTAGCGGCGGCGCACCTCGACGATGTAGCGCCCGTCCTCGATGAATGGGCCCGCGACGGCGGCATCCGACGGTGCATACTTCTCACGGAACCGCTCGGCGTTCTCCCGGTTCCAGAGCGGCGGGCCCTGGTGACGGGCAACCGGCGGGAGAGTGTCGACCAGGAGTTCGAAGAGGAGAAGGCAGTGATCGGGCCCCATCTCCGCGTCCGCCCGGTTCACCGAGAACTCGTGCCGCTCCAGGAGCTGGACCAGGCCGTCGAGGCTTTTCCTGAGCTGGGGGACGACGATATCCTCGATCAGGTTCGGGGTCGGGAACCGCACGGCGTAGAGCGCGGTCCCCCGGGCGGTCAGCCTGGCCGAAAAGTCGTCGCAGCCGATCGGAGGGTGAGAACGGCGCTCGAAGAACGCCGTCGACGGGCTGTCCAGGTAGGCGCGGGCGAGCTCGACGAACTCCATCATCCGCGAGAGCGAGACCGAGGCGGAGACGTTCCGGTTCGGGTCGACCGGGTCGATCACCACGAGCGGCTCCTCGAACCGCTTTCCTGCATGCCCCTCCAGGTCGATCACGATCCCGGGCCGCCAATCGCTCGCCCCCTCAAGGACCGCGCGGAACGAGCCGTAGTGGAGGACCAGGAGCTCGCAGAGGTAGCCGGCGAACCCCTCGGTCATCTGGTCCGAGCCGTAGACTCCACCTGCCTGGGCCATGCGCTTGAGCAGGAGGACATCATCGACGAGCTCCCCGATCCGGGCGGTGACGTAGCGGGTGTGGAAGGGCGTCCGGTCGACCGCGCTCTGGATGCCGGCCGCAGAAGTGACCCGGTAGCACGGGACCAGGTCGACGTCGATCCCGTCCACGGTGGCATTGATGTACGGGTGCTCGGCGTACTTCTCCCGGTAGCCGTCGCCGAACTCGAGCGCAACCGCCCGGGCGAGAGTGAGCCCCTCGCGTTCGAGCGCGTCGCGGTCCAGCTCGGGCGGAAAGAGGAGAAAGAGATCGAGGTCCCGGTCGCCCCGGACCCAGGTGCCCCGGGCGGCGGAGCCGACCACCATCGCTTCGACACCCTCTCGCTCGATCGCCGGGACGAGTTGGTCGATGACGGACTGGAGGTGGAGGAGCTCGTCCGGGCGCGGCCGGATCTCGGCGAGCACGACCTCACGGATCGCGTCGGTCAGAGCCGCACCTCCACAAGGGTCTCGTAGACGGGGCCGGCAGGGCCGAGGGTGCTCTTTTTAAGCTGGAACGCGTCGACCCTGAAGGTCCCGAAACCATCCCGAGGGAGAACCTGGAGCCCCTCGAGAAGGGAGGGGTGGAATGACTTCACCCGTGCCACCGTCGCGTGGCCCCGGAACGGTCGGCGCTCAGGGGAGAAGCCGAGCGGGACCAGGGCATCCGTGACCGACCGGGCAAGGGCGCCAAGCGAGCCGTCGTCCGTGGTCCCGCACCAGATCGTCCGCGGGGACGAGCGGCTGTTCCCAACGATCGGGCCGACTTCGAGGTCGAAGGGGGGGCGCCGCACGGTGGAGAGGGCGTTGGCGACCGCCGGCACACGGTCGGGGTCGACCTCGCCGAGGAACGCGAGCGTGACGTGGATAAGTGCCGGGTCGACGAACGTGAGCCGGGCCTCCGAACCGCGAAGGCCCTGCGTCGCCTCGCCGATCCGGACCTGCATCTCACCGGGGAGGTCGACGGCGACGAAGGTCCGCACCATGGGGGAGAGTGTGGGCGTGGAGGATAGAAAGGGTGATCGGTCAGGGCGGGCTGCCGTCCACGCCGGGATCTCCGGACGAATCGGACGGAGGGGAGCGATGCGACCCGTGGGGAACCCGCAGCTCGAACCGGGCCCCTTCTCCCGACACCCCGACCTCCCGGATCGTGATCCCGGTCATCTCCAGGATCTCGCGACAGAGGTAGAGGCCGAGACCGGTATTGCTCCCGACTCCGAGCAAGAAGATGCGTTCTTTTTCCGCCGCTGGAACGCCGCATCCGTCATCATCGAAGACGACGAGCAGGTCAGGGCCCTCCGGGGTGCACGAGCACCGTATCGTCGAAAGAGCCGGACCCCCATGTCGGATCGCGTTCTCGACCAGGTTCGCACAGACCAGGGGGAAGAGCGGATCCGCCTGCACCTCGACGGTCGTGGGAGCGCACTCGATCCGGACGCCGGAATCACTGAACTGCTCGCCGGCGGCAGCGATCACCCGGTCGAGCCGGTGCCAGATCGGGGTCCCATCCCCGTCGCCGGACTCGTCCCGCACGATCCTGCAGAGAGCGGCGATCGAACTCGCGTCCGCCTCGATCCGGTCGAGTTCGGCGATCAGTTCCGGGCCAGAGAGTCCGCTCCGGGCAATCTCGATCCGGGCGAGGAGGACGGTCACCCGGTTCGCGATATCGTGCCGCGTGAGGCTGGTGAGCAGACGGAGATGGTGGTTCACCCGGTCGAGCGCCTCGCGGGCCACCCTCGCCTCGTGGACGTCCCGGAGGATCACCAGCCACCCGATCGGGTCGTCCCGCCGACCACGGACCGCGAGGCGCCGCGTTTCAAAGAAGCGGTTCCCTTCGCCAGCCTCGATCGTGAGCACCGTCTCGTTGCCGCCGTTCTCGGAACCGGGCTCCCCCACAGCGTCGAGGGCGGGCAGCAGCTCACCGAGGCTGAGCCCGATCGCGGCGGTTTCGTCCACGCCGAGGATGGATGTGGCCGCCGGGTTCACGGCGAGGACCCGGCGGTTGAGGTCGAGCACCAGGACGCCGTCCGGCGTGGTGTCGAAGACGCGGTCCCGTCCGATCGGGACCACCTCGAAGATGTGGTACCGGAGGGTCCAGGACATCACCAGGCAGCCGATCACCGTGAGAACGAGGGGCGAGGTGTCGACGTTCACGATCGGGCTGACCTGGAGCACGTACGAGATCCCGGCGAGTGCGGCCACGACCGTGCCGCCGGCGACCAGGAGGTATCCCGTCCGTTCTGCACCACGGGACGCGAGCGCACCCCGGGCGGTGACCAAGACCGTGAGCGCGAGGCCGGCGTAGAGACCCAGGACGAAGACGAAGTAGAGCGGGCCCTGGACGTAGACGAGCGAGAGGCGCCCTCCCATCTCCACCATCGCCCAGGAGGAGTAGAAGAGCCGATGGACCGGCGTCGTGAAGGCGGCCACGAGGAGGAGGGCCGTGCCCAGAGCGAGGGGCACCCGGAGCGCCGCCGGCAGGCGCCAGGTACGATCGGCGAGCATCAGCCCGAAGAAGGTCCAGTTGGAGACGACGACCGCGATCCCGATGTACTGCACGAGACTGAAGTAGAGCGCTGTCATCTCGTCGGTGCTCGCGAGTTCGCAGACAAACCCGATGTTCCACAACGCGCCGCCGGCCGAGAGGAGGATGAACTCCCTGAACCCCGGGAGGTCGCGACGGCGATAGCCGATCATCGCCAGGGCGAGGGA
>CAYLUL010000018.1:13249-20870 GCA_964386835.1 uncultured Methanospirillum sp. | reverse complement strand
CCGGGCCTCGCGCCGGGCGACCGAGCCGAAGACGCGGACGTTCGTCACCCCGTACCGGGTGGCCACGGCCAGGATCTCGTCGCGCTTCGCATCGATCAGGGCGTAGATGCCGGCCGGCACGGCTCTCCTCCTGCCAGAGAGTCCCGCGCACGGGGATATGAAGGGATCGGCGCCGATGCGGGACCGCCCGGGGGCCGGCATCCCCACGGCGCCGTCACCGCCGGCGATCTCCGCCTCTCAGGCGGAGAGAGCCTACGTCATCCGTGACCCGGCGCGTAGCCGAAACCAGCGGGAGGCACGACGAATGGCTCGACGACCTTCCGCTCGTCAACGCATCCCCGCTCTCCCCCGGTGTCGGTTTGTGCCAGTTGTGCCACTTCCGGCGGATGATCCCCATAGAAAGTCCATACCATAGAGAAAGTTTCCGGATCTGGCCGGCAATCTGGCACACGTGGCACACCCCTCTCCTCTGAGATACCAGCATCAACCTCATTTCTGTCCCTGAATCTGATTCAGAACGAGAATCGGGCGAATGTGGCATGACCTCTGAGATTCATCGATCTGGCACCGTCCGGCCGCTCAGCCGCGGCGAGATCGGAAGGGGTCAATACATCCTTATCGAAGTTTTGACGATACTACCTATCCTTAGAGGAAGTGCGAACCGCATGTATTCACAACGGGTATGGTTGACCGGTCTCCTGATCGCCCTGGTCGGACTCATCGCTCTGGTCGCAGGATGTGTTGCAGCCGACGGAGAGACTGCCGGTCTCCAGGCAGATACGAACGACACTCATAACGATACTCCTGCTTTCAAGAACCAGGCGACCAGTGTCATACCAGGTCCCGGGGCGAGTGCTGCCCGGACACGGCTCGTACTTCTCGGCACGACGGGCGGCGTGTCGTGGTGGCCGGGGACGAACCGTACGAGCTCCTCATCGGCCCTGGTCGTCGGAGATACACTCTATCTCATCGACCTGGGACAGGGCGCCACGACCCGGCTTGCCGAGGCGTTCAATACGGGTACGTTCATAGACTCGCCCGGCGGATCGATCGAGGACGGCTCCTCGACGTTCCTCGAGAACGCGACCGCGCTCTTCTTCACCCACCTCCACCAGGACCACACCGCGGATTACCCCGCCCTCCTGCTGATCGGTCCCGGGGCCGGCCTGGGGACGTCCACGGATCCCCTGACGAACAGGACCGTCAAAACCCCGATCAGGGTGATCGGGCCCTGCGGCAGGGGGCAGCTGGATGCCGACAAAACCAATTTCACCGCACGGGGCGGCCAGGTCATCTCCACGGACAGCGCCGACCCCGATCTGATCACGGCCACGCCCGGTACCAGGCAGATGACGGAGACCATCTGGCAGGCCTATGCCCAGACGATCAACGACATGACCCTGGATAACGGGTATCCCGATTTCAGAAGCCTGGTCGAGGTCAGGGAGATCGGGGGCACCGGGCCGAAGGATATCCCGATGCCGGTCGTGGTCACGGATCCGAACAACGGCACCTGCCCGGCGATGGACCCGTTCGAGGTCTACCGTGACGA
This sequence comes from uncultured Methanospirillum sp., assembly GCA_964386835.1. GTDB lineage: Archaea > Halobacteriota > Methanomicrobia > Methanomicrobiales > Methanospirillaceae > UBA288. Next base: position 19,318 of record CAYLUL010000018.1, on the reverse strand, counting down.
CCTGGTCCGGGTCACGGCCACCCTGGTCGACCATCACCAGGTATTTCCGTCGTTCGCGTACCGGTTCGACACCGCAGACGGGTCCGTGGTCTTCTCGGGTGACACCGGTCCCGATACGAACGGCAACCTGCAGAAACTCGCAGACGGCGCCGACATCCTGGTGCACGAGGTCATCGACCGGGCCTGGATCGACCAGAAGTTCGGGACACCGGCGCCGGGAAGCCAGATGGCTGCGCTGAAGACGCATATGCTGGAGTCGCACACGGCGATCGACGCGGTCGGATCGGTCGCATCGGCCTGCAGGGTCGATACCCTGGTCCTCAACCATCTCGTGCCCGGCAATACGCCGCACGAGCACCTGCTGCAGGCGAAGCAGAACTTCTCCGGAGAGCTGATCGTCGGCGAGGACCTGATGCAGATCGCTCTGGACAGGGCCGACCGGGGTTGAGTTCGGAGAATACCCCCCTTTTTGAGAATAAACCATGGCCGGGGTGAGAGCCGGAGCCGGCGCGAGCCGATGTCGGCGACTCTTTCGGTACTGAAACAACGATTACACCGACAACCGCTGCTGACCCGTCGCCCTATCCGCCGTCATGTCATCAGCCCCGACGAGCGGCCACCCCCTCCCGTTCGGCCGTGGGGCACCGCCAGTTGGGCACGAGAAGGAGTGGGAGCGGTTCGGGTGCGAGCGCCGCACCTCGTGCCGTTTCAGGCAATCTCGTCGGGGTCGATCCCGGCGTCGAGGAGGATCTGTTTGAGGATCTTCGGGTGGAAGACCTGGTTGCGGTGAACGGGAAGGGTCACGCGCACCCCCTCATCGTTGCTGTGGATCCGGTGGCTCCCGCTCTGGCGGAGACATACGATTCCGCGCCGCTCGAAGACCGGGATCAGCCGGATCGCCGGTATTCACGGTAGCTTCCCGGTCATACGACGACGTTGACCTGGACCACGCCCACCATGCGGAACGGGACGGAGGGGACGCCGGCGGCCATGCGGCCCTCGAGGTCCAGCTGGAACCCCTTGTAGTCGAGCAGGGATGTCCCGGGCGCCATCCACAACGTGCCGGGGCCGGCCCCCCTCGAGGCCGGTTTGTCGACTGTCATGATAGACGGTGTCGGCATCGGTTCGGGGCCGGAGGCCGGCCGGCCCTGCTCGCCGTACCACTCGAACACGGCCCGCCGCGGCCGCGAAGAGGACGCTGTCCGGCACCACTGCAGCCGCCGGCCCGGCAGGGGGAGACGGTCCTGCCCTACTTCTTCGCCGCGGTGACGATGAAGGTCCGGTTCCTGTACACCAGGTCGACGTCGTGAAAACCGGCCTCGCGGAGCCACCGGAGCTGGAGGGAGATGGGGTCGTTTTTGTCGAGATGTTCCCGGCGTCTCTGGACCCCCTCGTGCTCGTGGTGCGCCAGCGGGCCGGACGCGAGGTACTCGTTCCAGTACTCGAGGTACCGCCGGGTGAAGTACGGCGTCTCGCCGTCCGCCTGGTCGGCGTTGACGAAGATCCCGCCTGGCACGAGCGCCGCGTAGATCCGCTCAAACAGCCGCGGCTTCTCCCCGGACTCCAGGTGGTGGATCGAGAGCGCTGAGACGACGATGTCGTACGGCCCCCCGAGGTCCGCGCTCCGGTAGTCGCCGACCTGGTACTCGACCCCCGGCTGCCCCGCGAACCGTTGCCGGGCCACGTCGAGCATCCGCTCGGAGAAGTCCATGAGGACGATGGTTGCAGCGGGAAACTTCTGCAATAGGAGGCCGCTCATCATCCCGGTCCCGGCCCCGATATCCAGGATACGCGGGGGGTGCCGCGGGGACTCGGCCGCCCAGGCGGCCGCCCCATAGAACTGCTGTAAGTCGGGGATCACGTGGTCGCGCTGGGTATCGTACTCCAGGGCGAACGAGTCGAACGCGTGCCTGACGTCCTCCATCCTTTTCCTCTCCAGTTCACACCAGTCTGCGTCCCGGAGCATAAATACCCCCGTGCGGCGGGGTGCTGCGGGCGCCACCGCGACGTCCCCCGACGGCTCGGGGCCGGTCCTGCCCTCCCCTCGCGACGGTACCGCCGGCGCGGAGCCGGGACCGGCGGGCGGCACGACGAACGGCTCGAAGACCGTCCTTATGTCAGTACGTTTCCACGCTCCCCCTGTGCCAGTTGTGCCACTTCCGGCGGAAGATCCCCATAGAAGAGGAGTACCATAGAGAAAGTTTCCGGATCTGGCCGGCACATCTGGCACATGGCACACAGAAGAGATCGGGATTCGCTGGTTTCTGCCCCTAAGTCGAATTCAGTGCGAAATACGGGCAAATCCCGCCTCGCCCCTCACATTTGTCGATCTGGCACAGCCCGAGCCCGGCCGGATCACCGTTGCCGGCCATACTGCCGACGACCTCGCTCCCGGGACCGTGAACAGAACCGAGACACTGGCAGGACGAATGAGAACTGATGATGCCCCGGTACCTCGTGGTCATCGAGAAAGCCGGCGGCACCGACTCCACGCACTCCCCCAACCTCCGGGTTGCGTCGCGACGGGGGCCACCCGCGAGGGGGCCGAGGAGCGGATGCGCGAGGCGATCGCGTTCCACCTCGAGGGCCTCCGCGAGGACGGCCATCCCCCTCCCCGATCCGCAGGCCTCCGCCGCGCACGTCGCGGTGTGAGCGAACCCCACTGAGGCGTCCCGGGACGCCGATCTTTTTCAATCGCCGGCGCTTTCACCGCCGGGGAATCGCGCCAGCCGACATGCTCCCCGGTGTCCGGACGCGGGTCACGAACGGAAGACAAGGCCATCGACGATGGTGCCACAAATCGCCTGTGGCAAGCCTGTGGTCAACGGTGTGGCACCATCTGTGGCACCATCTTTTCTCAATGAATTGGAATCATTCAGGACATTCAGCCCATTATTGACGAGATCATGAAATCCACGTGCCACAAATACGAGAACAGAGCGGGAGAGAGGCGCCCGAGAACGACGGGGGGCGACGTGCGGAGACCACTGTGTGATCTCGGCTGTGGTGAATGAAAATCGCGATCTCCTATTTATGGTTCCCGTTTTGTTTATCGACGCCATTGCGTGCAGTTTTCAGTTTGCCACAGGCCTTGCCACCGGCATACCACAGACCAGGTTGTGGCAACCAGGAATTGTGACCCAGCGTTCGCCCTCCCGCATCTGGCCCGCCACCGGTGACCGCCGCCGGCCCTCTCGACGAGCCGATCGTCGATGTCCCGTCACATGACGCCTCAACCCCGGTCCCAGGCTGAGGATGCCGGACAGCACGGGTAGCTGTCACGGTCAGAAGAGATATGTATCCGAGTCCATGACATTCATCCATCATGACGGATCGTCGACCCGCTCTCATCCTTCTCGCGTCGACCATCGTCCTGCTGCTCCTCGTCGTCCCGGCGATGGCGAATGCCGGGGGGCAGGGCAACAATCCCGGACACGGGATGAGAGGAGGTGCGAGCCTGAACGATGCGACCTCGGTCCCACACCCGGGACCGGATGTCTCCCCGATCCCCCGGGGTCCGTTCGCTGGTCGGTCCGTGAAGGAAACCCCGGCGGGACGGAACGATGGCGGGCGGCGACATGGCGGGCCACAGGGCGATCCAGGCCCACAGCGTGGAAATGGCCGGCGGAGCGAACCTGCCTGCCCTGCCCCGGTGCCCGTCGCACGCACAGGCCTCGAGCCATCGGCCTCCACATCGGGTGCGTCCGAGTCTGGAGGCGCCGGCCGATCGCGGAAAGAGCCACCGTCATCCCCCGTGCTATTCGATGGTGAGAACGGGGTTCTCGACCCGCTCGTTCTCTTCCGGTTCCTGCTCTTCCTCGGTTATCGCCGAATCCGGCCCGGCACCGTCCTCGAACACCCCGTGCGCGAGAAGCTGTACGCCGCCATCGCGGCAGATCCCGGTCTCGACCTCGCTGGATGCGTCTCAGCCACCGGCGTTCATCGAGAGACGCTCCGGTATCACCTCTGCCTGCTCATCTGCACGGGCAAGATTGCGGAAGAGACGCGGAACGGCTCGGTCCGTTTCTTCACACCTTCGGCAGCACTCACACCGGTCCACCGCGCCCTGCTCCATCTCCATCGAAACCCGAGTCTCGCCCCCCTGCTCGACCATATCCGTGATGCGCCCGGCATTTCAAGGCTGGAGCTCGCGGAGGTCCTCGGGGTCGCAGGACCCTCGGTCACCCGACAGGTGCAGCGGCTGATCGACGAGCAGCTTGTCGAATCCCGGCGCTGCGGGCGGTTCCAGCGGTACTGGCTCACGCCGGAATGCGCAGGGGTGTTCGCGACGATCGAGGCGGCGGTGTCAGTCCGTGATCCAATGATGTCGCCGATCGACCGGGCATCGGCCTGAAAAACGGTCCACGCGTTCGGAAAAGAGAGGTGTGAGAGTCTACCGGCACCGACCGCGCTGGCCCTGGCCCTGCCGGGCGAAGCGCGTGCCTTCGGTGGGCGGGCTCGCCTGGTCGAGACAGCTGCCATCGCGGAGCTGCGTGCGGTTCTGGGCGCGGTCACAGGTCTGGTTGGTCAGGCAGGTGCCGGTGCCGGCGCAGTTGGTGGCGTTCCACTGGGGGGCGGTCGCGTTGCCGGCCCATGCGGGGGGGCCGTGTGAGAGGTTCTTGTGTCCCATCGGGGACGCCTTCGGGCCGAATCCGTGCAGGGAACCGGCGGCGAGCACCGCGCTCGGGATCAACACGAGCGCGACCAGCGCGACGGCCATGAGGAATGCGTATCTTCGTTCCATTGTTGGTTCATCCTGTCCTCCGAACTGGAGGGGGTTCCTCCCGGGGACAGGGATTACGTCAACAGGAGTATACAAACGATCTCTGACAGCAGGAGCTACCTGACGATCAATTCGACCACTCGGGCCGAGAACGGGGTCGACACAGCCCGACAGGGATTGGCGCCGGTGCGAGCCAGGATAGCGGCACATGGCGAGAGTCCTCGTGCGGGTTGAGAGCTGGGGGTGGAGAAGTCCGGGCGAAGACGCCGGGACTGTATCAGGACCGAGAGTGACACCACCGGCACGGCGCAGGGACGAGGGCAGGGAAGAAGGCACAAGAGGCGGCCTGTTTCTTCTCCTGTGAGTCCCCCGGGTTCGGGGTGAAGCCCGGAAAGGTCCCTCCCCTTCGAATCCCTACTGAACGTCGCCGTCACTCTCCGTCTCGACAGGAATCTCATCGCCGCCCCTCCTGGAGCGATACGCCGCGACCGCGACGACGAGCGAGAGAACGACGAGGGCGAGAGAGACGCCGATCACCTTTGTATCTGGAGGATTCAGGGATCGACTCAGAGCGAAGAGCCCGAGGACCAGCACCACCAGGCACAGGAGAGAGATGCCCTTCCACTCGGTTGAGTCCACCATGAGATAGAAGCGACCTCGAGGATTATCGCAGTATCGGTCCCATCATCAGCCTCCAGTCGTGCTTCACTCGATCAGCCAGTCGGCCGGCCCGTCAACCCGCCGCCTGCCATCACCGGGACTGCCCGCCATGATCGACGAGATAAAATCTGACTTGCGTCAGGATCGGAGCAGAGAAACCGTCTTGAAGCCCTGCCGACAACCCCTGGACACGATGGATCTCTTCGAGAAGGCCTATCGCGGCAGTCCGCCGTGGGACATCGGGCGGCCGCAGAGGGCGTTCGTCGTCCTCGAGGAGGCGGGAGAGATCGTCGGCGACGTGCTCGACGTCGGCTGTGGAACCGGCGAGAACGCCCTCTTCCTCGCATCTCGGGGCCACGTGGTGTGGGGTGTGGATGCGGCCCCGACCGCGATCGAGCAATCGAGAAAGAAGGCGGAGGAACGAGGGAGTACCGCGACATTCCTCGTCCACGACGCCCTCGCCCTGCCCGATCTCGGCAGGACCTTCGACAGGGTCATTGACTCGGGCCTGTTCCACGCGCTCTCCGATCCCGATCGCCCACGCTACGCACGGAGCCTCGCCGGCGTGCTGAGGACCGGCGGGACCATTTTCATGCTCGCGTTCAGCGAGTTCGAGCCGGGAGACTACGGCCCCCGGAGAGTCACCCAGGCGGAGATCCGGGCGACCTTCGACGACGGGTGGCGGA
>CAYLUL010000018.1:4264-13239 GCA_964386835.1 uncultured Methanospirillum sp. | reverse complement strand
GATCGACTGGATTCGGCCCGCAACCTTCGATGCGCGTACGAGGCCGAAAGGATCCCGGGCCTGGCTCTCCTCGATCACCAGGACGTAATCCTCCGTTGGCAATCATTCGGGTTCTCCGGACGGGATCACGCGCACCAGGGGCCCAGGGCGCAGACAGAGGTATACGGTCTCGTTGCCTCCCCGGGCAGACTGTCCGGTCGAGGAGCCCAGACCCACCATGACGGACCTGGATCTGGTCATCGAGGGCGTCGCGTCCGGTTCTCTCGAAGAGGCGCTCCCAACCGAACAAATCGCAATTCTTATCCTAGAGGAGCCCAATCGGCTCACATGGGGACCTGCGCTCGGCATCACCTCCTTCTGATCGTTGCAATCTGCATCGTGACCGGCCTTATCGTAAGTTCCGGCTGCACAGATACCGAATCTCCGGCGATGCGTACGGGGAACCTCGACGGATTTGATGAATTCATCAATCGCACGATGACCGAGTATGCCGTGCCCGGTGCGGTTGTCGGCGTCGTCGAGAACGACTCTGTGGTCTACCTGAAAGGATTCGGGGTCAGGGAGATCGGTAAGCCGGCAGCGGTCGATCCCGATACCCGTTTCCAGATCGCCTCGGTCTCCAAGTATGTCACCGCCGGCGCCATCGGTTCGCTCGTCGACGAGGGGAAGCTCGACTGGGACACCCCGGTTGTCACCTATCTGCCGGGCTTCGCGTTGAAGGATCGATACGCGGGTGAGCACGCGACCCTCCGCGACCTGCTCGCTCACCGCTCCGGGCTCCGGCATTTCGATGGCGATCTGCTGGGCAGGCTCGGATACTCCGACAGCGAGCTCCTGGAGCGGATGCGCTACCTGGAGCCGGGTTCGAGCTTCCGGGAGAAGTACCTCTACAACAACGCCGGCTTCTTCATCGCCGGGGAGGCCGCAGCACGGGTGGACAACCGGAGCTGGGAGAACCTGACCGATGCCCGGATCATCAGACCCCTCGGGATGACGCGCTCGGGGGCCCACCCGGAGACCCTGTACCTCGATGACAACCGCGTCTTCGGCCATGGCAGCACGGGAGGAGAGGTGCACACCATCCCGCTCGAAGAGGCGAGTCTCCCCGCTGCCGGGCAGGTCGTCTCGACCGGGCGGGACATGACGCAGTGGCTGCGGATGATGCTCAACAACGGCTCGGTCGATGGAAAGCAGGTCCTCTCGCCGGAGACCGTGAAAGAGATTCACGCGGCGAGCCTGGTGGCGGGCTCGGGCGGGCCACTCGACGACCCGAACGCCGCGGTCGGACTGGGCTGTGATTCGTACACCTTCCTGGACGAGCGAGTCATCGAGAAGAACGGAGCACTGGACGGCGTGCGGTCGATCGTGATCCTCGTTCCCGGGAAGAAGGCAGGGCTCGTGGTCATCGCCAACAGGCAGCTGACCGTCTTCCCGGAGGCAGTCCGGGATGAGTTCCTCGAACGCTCTATCGGGAGGAGCGGCGTCGACCTCCAGGCACGGGAGAAGGTCCAGCAGGTGGGGTGGAACTCGCTCATCAAGAATGTCGAGCGGGCCGCAGACGCCCGCCCGGCAACTATTCCCCCCTCTGCTCTTGCGGGTGCGTATCGGAGCGACCTCTACGGCGCGATGCGAGTACGCGAGGGATCGGACCCAGGAAACATGACGATCCAGCTCGGCCCGAATGGGTACCCGGGAAGCCTCATGCACGTCACGAACAACACCTGGTACCTCTCGTTCCCGAACCCCGACGACCAGGTCGGCTACCTCACGTTCGCGCCGGGGGAGTCGGGAGCCGCAGGGTTCACATCAGAGGAGTTCGGTCCGTTCTCACGGGCATAGGGGATTGTCAGCAATGGTAGGATGGGAGCGGCAAGCATGAAACGAACGAGCGCCGTGCGGAAACTCGGGCTCGGTGACCGTCGTGGCGGGAGCGTGACGGTGTCCATTTGGATTGAGAGTGGTTAGAGAGATCACTCCCACCCGACACACCAGCGCAATTCGTCGAAGACGAGGCGCCGTGAACCTGAGCTTCGATGACACCACGATCGCGCCCGGTGCGAGAGACGGGATCATCCACTCACCGGACAATGTGGATGCCGGGTCGAGCGGATGGGCTCCTTTTCGGATCGACATGGCCGGTTCGAATCAGATGATCGCGAGCAACACTGTTGGAAAATGAACGGATCTTCGCTCGATGCAACCGCCAAGGCGAACACCCCATTCCGGTGAACAGACCGACCATTTCGATCGCTCTTGCCACATGCGACAAGAACGAAGGTCCCTCTGTCCGGGCACTTCGAGCACGATATTAGGGGATGATGCTCCTGGAGATAGGGCTCTGCAGACTCTTCGTCAGTCGTTGATCAACCAGGGTTCGATGAGGCGGACTTTCCAACCACCTGTCACATCCACCCGTGAAGGGGGCGTGAACGAAGAAGCTTCCATTTTCCCCGCTATCTCTTCCAGATATCACCAGTATCTCATCTGTCTCAAGAGAACTGCCTGATTGAACCACTCACACAACTCCTATATGAAGCCAATTCGTAGTAGTATCATTATGACCCCTTCACTTGTCATAATCGGGGCAGGAATGGCAGGGTTGTCTGCGGGGATTTTTGCCCGGATGAACGGATTTCAGACGGAGATCGTTGAGATGCACGGAATCCCGGGAGGGATGTGCACTGCATGGAAACGGAAGGGATACACCTTCGATCTCTGTATCCAATGTTTATCAGGGTCAAAACCAGGTACAGACCTGAACAGACTCTACCAGGCAATTGGGTTACTCGACGGAAAGACATTTGTTTCATCCGAGTACTGGAAATGCGTCAGGGATTTTGAAGGAAACGAACTTACGCTCTACAATAACCCCGACCGGCTCGAGGAGGAACTGTTGCGTTTTTCCCCCGAGGATACGCCTTTTATTCACACATTCTGCAGGGACATCAGGAGGCTTCAATCCCTTGAGACTCCGATAGAGAGGTCGATCCTGGATACTATCCGGTTACTTCCCCTCATGAAGGTCATGAACCGCTACAAGCAGCCACCGGAGCAGAGTCTGGCAGAAATAAAAAACCCTCTTCTCAGAAAACTGCTCACAGCTGGTCTCGACTGGGATGGGCAGTCCGCAACGTTCCCCATGATGGGCCTGGCTTGGCAGGGTTCAGGAAACGGAGGGTACCCCCTGGGGGGGTCAGTTCCTCTCGCAAAATCTCTCGAGAAGCAATTCCTGGACCTGGGAGGCAGCATACGCTATGGGACCAGAGTGAAAAAGATCATCGTGAAGGATGGCAGGGCATCCGGAGTTACGCTTTCTGACGACAACACGCTCGATGCAGATGGTGTCATATCCTGCGCAGACGGTCACACGACTATATTTGATATGCTCGGTGGGAAATTCTGCAATGATCAGATCCGGAATTATTATCGGGATCTCAAACCGTTCCCTCCCCTTCTCTTCTTCTCTCTTGGAATCAACGCAGATCTTTCAGAGCTTCCAGATGTTCTGACCTATGTTCCTGAAAATCCGGTTGATATCGGGGGAACGGAACAAGCATACTTCAACTTTTACAATTTTGCAAAGGATCCTGGTCTGTATCCAGCGGGGAAGGGAGTCATCACCGTCTGGGTTCCGGTCTCCTGGGAGCACTGGGAACAATTCCCATACCAGGGAGAGGAATACCGGCACGAGAAGGAGAGGGCGGCAGGCCAGATCATCGAACTCTTCGGCAGGCTCTACCCTCATCTCGCAGGCGCCGTGGAGGTGTACGATGTGGCTTCTCCGATGACCTTCTCCAGGTATACCGGCACCTGGAATGGGGCGTACGAGGGATGGCGGGTGACCCCTGATGCATTCTTCGTTTCTCTTCCAAACACGCTTCCCGGTCTTTCCCGGTTTGCAATGGCTGGACAGTGGGTGGTGACCGGGGGTGGCATATCCGGAGCAGTGATATCAGCAAGGAAGGCGGTGCAACAGATCTGCAGAGATTTCAACCAGCCGTTTCGGGATGGAACCTGAAGTCATACCGATGCCGCCGGCGATGAATCGTCACCCGGAAGATTTATGACCGGACTGATCATGGGAATCGGGATAGGTGCTCGACCATGAGAGATTATTGAAGAGCTCTCTCTCTTCATTGACTACCCCATCCTGTTTCCGATCCCAGCTGATCTTGAGAGCTTTCTCTCGTGTGACACCATGCGTCGTGTCGAGCGAAGTTGAAAAAGGCGGCTCCTGAAGAAATTACCTGGTTGCCAGGCGTTCTCGTGCGAAGATAGCGAAAAGTACATGACCCGCGTGAAGATTCCATAAATTACAGCGGAGGGGCACGCCACAAGGGCCCTGCACTGCCAATGTTTGATTCTACTGTTTCCCCACTGTTGAAAAGCGGAAAACAAAGGACCGATCGAGACATCGTCGTGTCTATCGATGCCCCGGTTTGAAACGGAGAATGCCTCTACCCCGATAGACTGACACCCGCGCCCGGTGCGAGAGATCGGTTTGATCGTAATACAGCGATGAGATCATGGTTTTAAAACCAGCGGATCACCCGGTTCCCTGTTTTGAGGATCAAGCGGATTGTGTATCCACCCTGGCACGGCGCCCCTTCCTGTGCCCAGGTACCGTCCCGGGTTCGGAAAACGGTGTCACCGACGATTCATGTCTATCGTCAGGTGCGACCGGTGGTTCGCGGCATCATCCCGTACCCAGAGATCTGCCTGCTCTGGACAGAGACCTCACGTGCTATCCGCAGCCGGCCTGCGGTGAACAAGGGAGCCGATCAACCTGTCCGCGTCACGTCACTGACCGAAGCGACCGTACACCACGAGTCCGTCAGGAACATCGGCAACGAGGACCGCAGGGCCGTACCGTGCGAGGTGGGCAGCCTGCCAGAGATCCCCCGCCGCGCCGGCCGTGTTGATCACGATCGGCGCGATCACCCAGACGTAGAGGGCCGGTTGAACAACCGACAGCCCGAGGAGCACGACGTCGATCAGCACGAGTGGAGCGAGCAGGCAGATCAGGGCTGTTGTTCGTCCGTACGGCCGGTCCGCGGTCGTCGCGAGAATCGGCATCCCGTGAACAATCTCCGCGCTGAACCGGGGCTGCAGTCCCGACAGGGCAAAGACGAGCCCATGGACCGCCTCGTGGAGAAAGATGACGCAGGACGCCCCGGCGAAGACGCCCAGTACCAGCACGAACTGGGCCGGACCGATCCTGAACGATGTGATCCCGCCGGCCCACAGAAGGGCCACGAGGGTGACGAGCGCGAGGAGCAGAGAGAGAGCCTGGACCAGGACAGCGCGGCGCGGGGTGATGACGATCGCGCCGATCGCGCCGTACCCGGGGGGAGGGAGGACGCCAGGATCCACAGCACAGGTATGCTAGGCAATTGATTAAACTCTCGGGGACCTGGAGCGCATGCCGCCTCCATCGGGAGAGATACCCGGGCCAACGCAGTATCGAAACCCCCGTTCGCTGACCGGTGGCGAGACGACGAACGATGAAGACCGAGAATGGACCCGGTTTCAATGATCGCAGGCGTACCCGGAGTGAAAATATCGAGATTGTCGAGCACCTGGAGGGCGAGAACGCTTCATCCCTCCGAAAGATGGTGCGGTGAGAGAACGCCCATGGCCTGACCATCCACGTGGTCGGGCCGGTGTGCCGAAAACGATTAAGAGAGCGCCCGTGAGATCGAGGTGCACATGGCCGAATTCGCCCCTGTCACCGAGGCCGATCTCCCGGCGATCAAGGAGATCTACGACTACTATATCCTCGGAACGACCGCGACATTCCATGAGACCCCGGTGCCGATCGACAGGCTGTCGGAGTACATACCCGTAAACGACCCGAGGCACCCCACGCTCGCCATCCGGTCCAACGGATTGCTCGTCGGGTTCTGCTCCTGCTCGCCATACAAGCGACGGGCGGCCTACAGCCGGACGGCCGAGCTGAGCGTCTACCTGGCCCCCGACTGCACGGGGCGCGGGATCGGCACAGCGGCCCTCACGAGACTCGAGGACGCGGCGGTGGCGGCCGGGATCCGCGTGCTGGTTGGGACAGTCTGCGGCGAGAACAGCGCCGGCATCCGACTCATGGAGCGCAGCGGCTATACCTGGCGCGGGCGCCTCCGGAACGTGGGCGAGAAGTTCGGGCGGACCCTGGATGTTGTGATCTTCCAGAAGGAGCTGTAGCGGACAGGATTGCTCGCGAGACGGTACATCTGATGCCAGGCAGCCGATTTAGGGCAGGACATCCGGACATCGTGAGAGGGTATTGGGGTCAGGTGCAGATGCGTTCGAGGTTTGACGTGGTCCCGGCTCAGTGCCGTGAGTCCTGATCGGACGCCCCCTGATCTCTCTGTCCCCGTCGCGCCTCGTTCTCACGGACCCGCTCCCTGACGAGTCGCGTCACGAGTGCGTCGGGAAGAGGGTGCTCGGCCGAGAAGTGGATGGTCGTCCCGGAGATCTCGAAATCCGCCAGGTCATCCTTGAGTGCTTCGACCAGGGACCGGCTCACGCCGTACAGGCTGAGATGGCGCGGCATCGCTGCGAAGAAGACCAGCGGCCCGTGGTGTTTGTACGCCGGCATCCGATAGCTGATCGTCTCCTCGGCCTCGGGCGCGACCCTTCTGATCACGCCGCGCAGGTGCTCCAGGGCAGTGCGAGCCGGCTCGGGGACGCCACGCAGGTACTCATCCACGGTCCTGGCGGGTGCCTCGCGCGGCCCGGTTTGTTTCATGTCCTACCCTCCATGCGTCCATCCCCTGATGCAGGTATGTATCGAGAATTCCTTGGTGAACGGTCCGTCACACCGCTATCAACCGGCTCGCACCGATCCTGGCCCGCCCCTCCTTCCCCGAAGAGGTGACGTCACCCTCGCACCATGCGGCCCGATCCCCACCCCTCGTCTCAACGGGCACCCGAACGATGGTCCGCAGGGACGAGCGAGCCTGCCAGGTGGAGCACACGAAAACGCAACCTCCCTCCTGTCCGGCACCTTCCGATGCTGTTCAGATGTCCTTCGATATCCGATAGAACATATCGGCAGGGATCGTCTCGAGGGTCTCGCTCCTGACCGACCCGTGCTTCCCAAGGATTGCCAGGAACTTGACCAGGTTCTCCTTCTTCTCCATATCGAAGATAAGGACGAAATCGTACCGGCCGATCAGGTAGTGGAGCCCGACGATCCGTCCACCAAGCGACTCCAGCAGGTTTGACAGTTTTTTATCCCGTTCTTCGATCCCGTCGATCGTGTCGAACGCCTCGCCCTTCAGGTTCCCGAGCATGACATAGAGAGCCATAGCGAGTCCTTATCGAATGACACATATAAATATATCGCTCGATTTGCACAGAAGAGATCGATTCACGCCCATCTCCACCTCCTTGAACTCGGAACGAAGCGAGAGCCCTCATGGACCTCCTCCTGATGCGGGAAGAGCGCTCTTCTCCTGGGAGGACACCACCATGAGAAGCATGGATTTCTTCGACGAGGTCTACCGGAGCTCGCCTCCGTGGGATATCGGGAGGGCGCAACGGGAGTTTGTCGCGCTCGAGGATTCGGGGGAGATCGCCGGCGACGTGCTCGACGTGGGATGCGGGACCGGCGACAACGCGCTCTTCCTGGCAGAACGAGGTCACACCGTCTGGGGCATCGACCGGGCTCAACAGGCGATTACGATTGCCCGGGAGCGGGCACAGGAAAGTGGGTACACCGTGACGTTCAAGGTGGGGGACGCCCTCCACCTGCACGAACTCGACCGGACCTTTGACACCGTGATCGACTCCGGCCTGTTCCATGTCCTCTCCGACGCCGAACGCTCGGTCTTCGTCGGGAGCCTCGCCGGGTGCCTGGAATCGGGCGGCCGTTACGTTATGCTCGCCTTCAGCAACCTCGAGCCGGGCGAGTTCGACCTCCCGCGCCGGGTTTCACCAGAAGAGATTCGGGCGTGCTTCTCCAGCGGGTGGCGGATCGACTGGATCCGGCCGGCGGTCTTCGAGAGCCTGGTTCGGCCGAACGGTTCCCAGGCCTGGATCTCGTCGATCGCGCGGATCTGAGGTCGTGACAGAGGTCGGTTGCACTTCGCCGCGATCAGGCCCGTCACCGAGGGCTCGCCTGCGCCGCGCCGAGCCCCGTTGCGAACTGCCGAGCGTCCTCGAGGTCCTGTTCATCAAGGTGCCCCTCGTTCCTGGTGATGAACCGGAGTTTGCGGAACTCGCCCGGGCACCAGAACTCGCCGACGATCCGACACCCTTTCGCGATGAGCGCCTCTCTCAATGCCTGGTGGTGCCGCTCGGCGGGCCCTGCCCCCGTCGAGAAGATGAAGACGTCCCGACCCTTCAAGTCCGCCTGGTCGACCAGGGAAAGGAGTTCACGGTGGTGCCGACCACCGTAGATGCCGGATCCGAACCCCACCTGATCGTAGCCGTCGAGAGCCTCGGGCCGGAGTCCCTCGACCGTCGTCGGTCCTCTTTATCTCCGCACTCACCTCATCTGTCTCGATGCTGGAGGTGGGTGTTGCAGCGGTTCGCGAGGCAGCCGGCTGGTCTCGTGCACGCTCGGCCACCGCGCTCACCATCTCGCTCCTGGCCCTGGGATTGCCCTCCGCCCTCTCGTACAGCGCTGCGGAGCTCCGGATCGATGGGATCCGGTTTCTGGACCTGATGGACGAGACCGTCGGGACACTGGATCTGCCGGTGACAGCCCTCCTCCTTGCAGCCGTCTTCACCTGGTTCCTCCCGCCGGGACGACTCGCACAGGAGATCGGCCCGGGAACGACCCGGCTGGTCCACCCTCTCTGCCGTGTCTTTATTCCCCTTGTCCTGGTCATCACGACCGCTACCCGCCTCGTCTCAGGCCTGGACTTTCCTTCGCTCCGGAGCCTGCCGGAGACAGAGGTCATCAGGGTGCTCTTCCAGGTCGAGGGAACGGGGGGGGGGTGATCGCCCTGCTCGTGCTGATCCTCGCCGGG
>CAYLUL010000018.1:0-4254 GCA_964386835.1 uncultured Methanospirillum sp. | reverse complement strand
GAGTTCATCGGGGTGCTCTTCCAGGTCGAGGGAACGGCGGGCCTGCTGCTCGCCCTGCTCGTACTGATCCTCGCCGCGGTGTGGTTTAAGCAGCGTTCGAAGCGGCGACAGTAGCATGAAAAGAGAGAAAGGACGGCGACTGGAGTCGTGACGGACGACCAGGGGGGGGGCGCCCCTACCCCAGAGTGCGGTTCGGACACCCGGGGTTGTAAGCTCAGGTCAGGTATCCTGGTGCCCCGAAGGCCCTGGCACGACCCGATACTCCCCGGGGGGCACCCGGAGCTCGAACCGGGCACCCTCCCCCGGTCTCCCGGTCTCCCGGATCTCGATCCCGGCGATCGCAAGGATCTCGCGAGACAGGAAGAGGCCGAACCCGGTGTTCCTGCCGAAACCACGCTCGAAGATCCGCTCTTTCTCGTCGAGCGGGATGCCAGAGCCGTCGTCTTCGCAGATGATCATCGGTGTTTCACCCTGCTGGCTCACCGAGAAGCGGATGGTCGTGATCGTTCTACCGTGGCGAACCGCGTTCTCCACAAGGTTGACGAAGACCCGCCCCACGAGGGCCTCCGCGAAGATCTCCGCTCCCGGCGGGATCTCGTTCGCGATGTGAACCGACCCGAGTGAGACGCTGCGCTCCGCCGAGGTGACGAGTGCACGGAGGTCCTGCCAGACCGGGAGGTCGACGCCGATCCGCTGGTATTCACCCGTGAACCGGATCAGGGATGCGGCCTGTTCAGTCGCAGTCGCGATCGCATCGAGGCCTGGCTCCAGGGCTGGGTCGCCTGCCTCTTCACGCAGCAGGGCGACGCGTCCCATCAGCCCCGTCAGCTGGTTGGTGATATCGTGTCGGGTGATGTTCGAGAGCAGCTGCAGTTTCTCGTTTGCCATTCTGAGCGACGCTTCAGCCTGTCGCCGCCGAATGTTCTCGGCGATGAGGTGCTCGCGTTCGCGCCGGATCAGGACCAGCAGGCCGGTGACCGGGAGAAGCGAGAGGCAGAAGATTATCCGGTTCAGGAGCGCAACACCCGGGCCGACGGGTCCAGGGGGAGAGACCAGAAACCCGACGAGGAGAAGGAGGATGAACGCGACCATGGTCCAGCCGAGGAGCGATGGCGTCGCGAAGGCAAGCAGGAGATACGGGACCAGGTAGAGGAACCAGATGGAGATACCGAGCGGCACCACGAGGTCGACGATGAAGATCGTCACCGTCAGGAGGACGGCGAGGACGACGGCACCGGAAGCGTGGACCTCGATCTTGTGGTGCGCACGGGCTAGCCAGTCTTCAGCCCATGACCAGGTCGTGTGCGGTGGCATTCCTCCTGTAGTTCTTTGAATGGTGCTGGTTTAAATACCATATCGCCCCTGAAAACCTCGAGAGGAAGTATTCCCCATTCAGGTAACGAGACGGCCACACGAAAGAGCCGTCTCCCGGGAGGGTTCACGACAGGATGAGAGGGGATGATGAGAGTCTGGGCTTGACGGGTCTGCGGTCCGGGCCGGATGCTCGACGGGTGATATCCAGGGCATCGCCTGCCGAGGGCGCCGATCCGGGGAGACGCCCACCGGAGATTGATGCGGAAGAGGATGAACCGGCTCACCCGTCGCCGAGATCGTCCCAGAATGCAGCGAGCGCGCACCAGGCCCGCTCCCGGACGTCCCGGACCCGCCCGAAATCGACCGTCCCCTCCGACGACTCGTAGAGGGAGCGGTTCACCTCGATCTGGACGTATGGGACCCCGCGGTGCCAGTAGTGGGCGATCGAGGTGAACCCGCCCGCGTAGGGTCGATTGATCGCGACCCTTGCAGCGGGAAACTCCTCGGCAAAGGCGTCGGCCAGTCGCTTGATCCACGAGGAGGGACAGGTCGCGAGCTGGTGGGGCCGAGGGGCACCCGAGGCGTCTCCATGGTTGCCAAGGCAGATCTGCGGGCGGCGTTGCCCGGCGTCAGGCGCCAGTTTCGGTCCGCGGTCCATCATGGAGTGGCAGTCGAACGCGATCCGCACGTCGTGCTCGTCAATCAGGCGGTCGATCCCCTCGTGAAACGGAAAGTAGTGGTCCATCATCAACCGGTGGACCAGGTCGATCGCCGGCTCGTCACCCGGACGGTACACGGGCTGTCCTTCGATCGTCCTGAGCTTGACCACGCCGTCGTTCCGTCGCGGCGGGATGTCGAAGGGGGATCGGTTCACGTCCACCACCATGCGGGAGACCGGCACCGCCCGCCAGGCTGCGACACGTCCGCGGAGATCGAAGAGGTCGATGGTTCCTGGATCGGAGAGGCGCGCCAGGTCCTCGGAGGAGAGGAGGAGACGGTTCACCACCTCGTCCGGCACCTCAAGACCGCCATGCGGCACCGAGATGAGAAATGGATATCGTCTCGCCATCGTCCTTCACCCGCCGGCAGACTGCGCAGGGTCTGCCGGTGGGGGGTCGGGCCCGAACCCACAAATACCTTTGTCTGACGGGGCACCGGCAGCGGTTCGAGGTCAGCACCTTCACGGTTATCCCGAGAGGCGTCGTACACCAGAGGTACCCAGTGGAGTCATCAGAGGTGGAAAGGTGGAGACAGAACTGATCAACATCCCGGTGTCCGGGAAGGAAGAGGAGCGGTTCGCCGTCGCACGGGAGGGGGAGATGGTCTCTCCTCACCTCGGCACGTGCATCGACTATACGGTCTTTGAGCGGCGCGGCTCAGCGGTCGTCCTTGAGGAGGAGATGCAGAACATGATGCTCGCAACCGGTTTCGTGCTGCTCTTCTTCCGCCGAAACGGCATCGAGACCGTGCTCGTCGGCAACTCGGGGGAGGGGCTCTGCACCGTCCTGGAGAAGAACGGGATACGGGTCGTCCGGGGTGTGGAGGGAGCCGTCCCGGAGGTGGCCCACGCGTACGCCGCTGGTCGGCTGGTCGCGAAGGACCTCCCGTGCACCGTGCACGACGCCTGCTCGGGCTGTGGTGCCTGCCACTGACGCCAGCCATCTCTCTTTTTCTTTTCAGGGTTCGAACCTTCAGCCATGGACACGGTGCTCGATCGAGTCCGAGCCGAGCTGGTGGCAGGTGCCGACGAGTCGATCAGGGCGACATCCCGCCGGTTCTTCAAGGAGCCCATTCAGTGCTACGGTATGAAGACAGCAACGGTCACGAAGATCGCCCGGTCATTCTATGGCGCGGCGAGTGCCGACGGGAAGGCGGCGCTCTTCGACCGGTGCGAGGACCTCTTCGCCAGCGGGTTGATGGAGGAGTCCTTCATCGCCGGCTCATGGCTTCCCCGGCTGAGCCACGAATTCGAGCGGGAGGACCTCGACCGGTTCGCGCGCTGGATTGATGCCTACATCACCAACTGGGCGTCCTGCGACACCTTCTGCAACCATGCCGTCGGGGACCTGGTCGCGCGCT
Organism: uncultured Methanospirillum sp.; assembly: GCA_964386835.1. Lineage (GTDB taxonomy): Archaea > Halobacteriota > Methanomicrobia > Methanomicrobiales > Methanospirillaceae > UBA288. Next base: position 861 of record CAYLUL010000018.1, on the reverse strand, counting down.
TTCCCGATACGGCGCGGGTGCTGCTGGACTGGACGGGATCACCGAACCGGTGGATGCGACGTGCCGCCGCCGTCTCGCTTATCGTCCCGGCGAAACGCGGCGGGTTTCTCGACGAGGCGTTCGCGATCGCCGACCGCCTCCTGCTCGACGAGGAGGACCTGGTCAGGAAGGGATACGGCTGGCTCCTCAAGGAGGCGAGCCGGCATCACCAGCAGGAGGTCTTCGATTACGTGCTCCTCCACCGCCAAACGATGCCCCGCACCGCACTCCGATACGCGATCGAACTGATGCCACCCGAGATGCGGCGCGAGGCGATGAAGAGAGACTGATCGACGAGGGGGAAAAAAGTGGTCAGCCGGAGAGGGCTGCTGCCATCCGGCGGGCGACCTCGTCCCAGTTCACGATCGTCCAGAAGTTCTCGACGAACTTCGCCCGGTCGTTCTTGTAGTCCACGTAGTACGCGTGCTCCCAGACATCGAGCACCATCAGGACGGCGAACCCCGGGTAGACGTTGGTGTTGTGCTTCTCGATCTGCATCACGATGGGCCGCCCGGTCTTCCTGCAGAGCGCGAGCGCTCCCCACCCCGAGCCCTCGGCGCCGGATGCGGCGGCGGAGAACTCCTTCTTGAACCGCTCGAAGGACCCGAACTCAGCCGTGATCGCGTCGGCGAGGGCGCCCGTCGGTGCGCCCCCGCCCCCTCTGCCCGCTGGGGCGAGGTTGGCCCAGAAGAGCGAGTGGAGGATGTGGCCGCCGATGTGGAAGGAGAGCTCTTTCAACGTCGCCTTCATGTCGAGATCGGTTCCGTTCTTTCTGGCCGCGTCGATCCGCTCGAAGACACGCTGCGGGGTGCGGTGCGTGGC
>CAYLUL010000017.1:11474-21243 GCA_964386835.1 uncultured Methanospirillum sp. | reverse complement strand
CTACCTTGACAAGCACTGGGAGATGGCCCTGACGCCGGCATTCGTTGCCGGCTTCACGGTGATCTTCGGGCTGGCTCTCGGCGGGGTCTGGGAGATCTACGAGTTCCTGGTCGACCTCGTCTTCGGGGGATCGCTCGCTGGCCCGATGCAGGTCTCCCTCGAGGACACCATGCTCGACATGATCTTCGTGCTGGTCGGTTCGGTGATGGTCGCGACGGTCGCCCTCATCTACTTCCGCACCCATGAGGTCGACGACGTCACCGAGTCGCTCCAGGAGCTGCCCGGGCAGTGAGCCTGAAGAAGTCGGGTGACCCCTGCGTACGAACAACGGCGCTCCCCCACCGGGTATGAAGGAGCAGGGTCGACCGAAGGCGACACACGAGACGAGGGTGGCATCCCGCTGCGCCGGGAGGGCGACACCGGCTTCAGCAGGTAAGGGTTTTCACCACCTGAGGACCAGGTGAAGGCAGTCTCTCCCTGGCTTATCCAGGGATGAAATAAACCTCACCGGGTGAACAACGGACGGTTGATCAGGTGGAGGAAAGAGATCAGAAACAGATGCGCGGACCGGGACTCGAACCCGGGTTTAGGCGTTGGCAACGCCTAGTGATAACCACTACACTATCCGCGCATGCATCATGCAGTGCGCTCTACAAGATAGATCGAGCATCCATAAAAAAGATACGGTCTCGGGCGGGCTGTAGCAGGGTCGGATCGGTATTATCTGCCTTCTCTGCCCATGCATCCACATGACGGCGCATTCCGGGATGCGGAGTCCGGCGATCGAGACGATGGACCGCGGGGACCTCGACACCCTCTCTGAGGAGCGGATTCGGTATACCGTTCGATATGCCGAGGAGCATTCGAAGTTCTATCGGCACTGGTTCGCCTCGCATGGGATCAAGGCAGCTGACATCCGGACTCACGAGGACCTCCTTGAACTGCCGATACTCTCAGGGAAGACGATCCGGGCCCACCAGCCGCCCGAAACCAGGGAGTTCGGATTTCTCTCGGCGCCCCTTGAAGACATCTTCACAATCCATGAGACGAGCGGCACCACGGGAGTTCCAAAGGCATTCTTTCTGACCTGGGACGACTGGGCCCGGTACGCCGAGAAGTATGCCCGGGCGTTCGCGAGCCAGGGTCTCGGGCACGGGGATCGACTCGTCATCTGCACCTCGTACGGGATGAATGTCGGCGGCAACACGATGACCGTTGCAGCCCATCGCCTCCACATGACGATTATTCCGACGGGAAAATGCACCTTTCCCCTCCGGGTGATCACGAGTTACCGGCCCACTGCAATCGTTGGGTCGGTGTTCAAGCTCCTTCGCCTGGCCGATCGCCTCGAGGCAGAGGGGATCAACCCCCGGGAGTCGGGGCTGAAGCGATTGATCGTCGGCGGCGAGGCGTTCGCCGAGACGGCACGCACACACCTGGCCGAGCGGTACGATTGCCCCGTCTACAACACCTACGGATCAACCGAGGGGACGATGTGCGGTGAATGCGTCATCCAGGACGGGCTCCACATACCCGAGGACCTGGTCCACCTCGACCTCTACGATCCGGGACTTCAGGAGTTCGTCCCCGATGGCCAGCCCGGACGAATCGTCCTCTCTCACCTCCTCCCTGTCGGAGAACGAAGCGGAATGGTCCTTCTGAACTACGACAGTGAAGACACCTCCGCCATCGTCTCACGTGAACGCTGCAGCTGCGGGCGCACCCATCTTCGCATTCGCCCGCCGGGCCGTGAGAACGACACTGTCCAGGTCGGCCAGGCCCGCCTTGACCGGATTGAGATCGAGCGTGGGGTCTTCTTGCCCGACAACCTCGTCGAGCTGAACGGCGAGTATGAAGCGTTCCTCTATGCGGAGGGGGACCGCGAAGCGGTGTTGAGAATCGGGGTGGAGTGCCGACAGAGTCCTGCCTGTGACCGGGAGGGGATCAGCGAACGGATTCTGCGCAGTCTTCTCTCGAACAACCGTGCTCTGGCCGCTGCCCACGCAGGCGGAGAATTCAGGGTCGTCTTTTCGTTCACCCAGCCGGGCGGGCTGGAACTTCACGCGATAAAAGGACGCCCGAAGCGCCTTGTCGACCGGCGATAATCGGACCAGATCGTGGGGTTACCGGGTCGACGGCTGCCTGAACTCCAGGTAGTCGACCGACAGGTTCCCGACGAACGAGAGGTTCAATTGGTGAACGCCCGGGGTGAGGCCGACGGTCCGGGTATGGGTCGAGAACCCGGTAGCGGTCCCGTTCAACGGGGCGTTGACCTGAAGACGGGACTCGTCATCCACCGCAAGAGAGAGTGCTGCGGGAGTGCCGGTGCCGGCCAGCCGAAGGGTGCAGCGAAAGAGCGTGGGGGTATCGACCGCGATCGTATACAGGAGCCACTCCCCGTCCGTGGTGGAGGTGACCACCGGACTCGCACCGAGCGGGGGGACCACGATGTCCACCGAGTCGTTCCGGAAGACGTGCCCCTGGTTCCCAGGTGTCGTGTCGTGGTGGGTCACCCCGTCGGGCCCGGCGTCGTAGTTCTCCGCCTCGATCCGCGCCGGAAGGTGCGTCGCCGGGACGGGATCGGGAGTTGGCGTGATGGTCGGACTCGGTGCGGCCAGGACCAGGTCCATCCGGTCGAGGTTCTGGCGGCCAGAGAAGGTGAGCCGCAGGACATGGTCCCCTGCAGGGAGGTCTATTTCGGTCTCCGCCCGGCCGAACCGGTCGTAGTCATTGCTCCATGGGAGGTGAAGGGTCGGACCTGGATCCCCGTCGAGATCAACGGTGACCGATGCCCCATCATTGAGCGCGCAGCCGACCAGACCCAGGCGGTACCGGCCTGCAACAGGGATCCGGATCGTGTACCCGAGCCACTCACCATCACGAACCCAGGCCACCTTGAAGTTGCCCGGGCCAGGGGCCAGCTCGATATCCACCCCCTCGTTCCGGAACTGACCACCAAGATTCCACCAGTCAACGTCGTGGAACCCGATCCCCTCGCCGCCGAGGTTGAAATGTTCCGCCTCGATCGAGCAGGGCAGGCTCGCGTTCGTATAGGGTGTCGGAACGAGACGATCGAGCGTGAGGTTGAGCTGGACCGTCCGGTTACCATCCACGCGGCAGGTGACACTGGCGCTCTCCCATCCACGCTTGGTGAACTGGAGCTGGTGGGCCCCTGGAGCCACGTCGCGGAGCGTCATGGGGGTTATACCGACGATCACCCCATCGAGGAGGACAGACGCGCCCGAAGGCGAGGTTTCAGCACGGATCGCTCCGCCGGCGGTCGTCACATCCCCGTTCACCTGCGGCACGAACTCGAAGTAATCGCAGTTCTGCCCTGCCCCCGAGAACCGCAGACGGATCGTGTGCTCACCGGCGGAGACCTCAACAGGGATCGAGAGCAGGGCATATGACTGGAAGGATCCCGTATCAGGGATGGTGACCGATTGCCAGGGCCCTTCATCGATCATGAACTCGATGAGCGACCCTTCACGGGGCGATGCGACCCGGAATACGAGGTCGTATGCAGCAGGCGATCCGGCGGAGATCGTGTAACGTAGCCATTCGCCCGTCCGCGTATAGGCGACGGCGTACCCGGACCCATCGCCGAGCATCTCGATATCGACATCGTCCTGTCGATACCGCCCGCCGGCATTGCCCGGAGTCGTGTCCACGAAGGCGACACCGCCGCCTCCACGGTCGTAGTCCTCAGCCTCGACACGACACGGCAGCAGATGGTTCACAAATGGGCCTGATGCCGGGGTGGGAGCCGGGGACGCCCCGAATGCGACCTCGATCGTCTCCCACTCGGTCGCCGGCACCTCGATCGAGTACGGATAGGTGCCGCTGTAGTCAAGGTCCATGCTGACACGGAAGAGGCCATGCGGCCGGTTCCCCTGGGCCGTGCCCCAGGAGTTGAGCATCAACCAGCTCTGCGTCGCCTCGTCGTACCCGACGCAGAGGACAGAGTGGGCTCCACCTGTCCAGGGATCCCAGGGGGTGCCGGCATAGGGCTCAAGGTCGAAGACCGTGTCCTCTTCCCGGTCCATCCAGAAACGGTTGAAATCCGTCCATGCCGCCTCGTTTGGGAGGCGGAACGTGAAAAAGACGCCCTTGTTCTGGTCAAGGACCGACCGGATCCGTGCGATTGCGGTTGAACGGGAGATACCGCGGGTGGAGATACGACGCTCCTCGAGTCGGGTGATCGCATAGTACGGCTCAACGGCGATCTGTGAAGCGGGCACCCAGGCACGGTTGTGCTCGACGCACCAGACCCTGCCGTCCTGGAACGAGGCGTTCGTGTTGGACCAGGGGATCGCCCGCCCGGTGCCGCGGTAAAACCGGACCAGATCACCAAGGGTGCCCCCATTGCCGGCCCAGTACTGCCCCACCCCACCGTTGAACCCTGAATCGACGTACTGGACCGAAAGCCGGTCACGGACGCCGTTCTGGAGGGAGTGTGCGATCTCGAGAAGCCCGTTTCCGGCCCATACCCAGCAGTTCCCCGTCGGTTGCTGGTTCCGTTCCAGAGGGATGTACTCGATCTGACCGAGAAGGCTGTGCGAGCGGAATGCCGCCTCGACCCCTCGGAACGAAGGTGTTCCGGGATCGATCTCAGGGACTGAATCGTACGCAGCAATCTGGCGGGCCAGTTCCCGATCGTCGAGCCGCATGATCGGCGGCACGCCCGGGAGATCGCCCCCGGTGTGGTTTCCAACTGCCACCGCCGTGGATACAAGGGATCCGACGAGCACCACCAGAAGTACGACGAGAAAAAGCCGACTGTGACGTCGAACGGCCATGCCCAATGCTGCCTCCGCCAGGACCGACGATCGCCACCTGGTGGCGCCCTGGGGTCCGATCAGTATCTAATGCAGGTTCTAATGTATAAATATTTGCATCAGGGACGGAAGAAGGATCCTGAGCGATCTGGACCATCAGAAAAAATGCGTTCACCTGCCGCGCCCTTCGTCCACAAGGGGTAGGAGAGGGGAGGTTCTACACGGAGGTGGTACGATCCGTGGTCGTCACATGATCAGGGTTCAGAATTTGGTACGGACCCAAAACGGTTATCCGCTCCCGAGATCCATCGAACGGGGAATGCGTGCGGAGAGGGATCGTGGGTTGACACCGCGGAGGATCGCGTACCTGAAGTACCTTCTCGAACAGGGGAAGCCCGTCACCAACGCGGAGATCGCCGCCCGTTTCGCGGTTGACCCGTCGACGAGCAGCAAGACGATCCGGGTGCTTGTGGAGGCAGGCCTGGTCGATCATGCCCCCTACCAGAGGGTTCTCCTGTCGGAACAGGGAAGACGATGTGCCGAGTTCCTGCTCCGACGTCACCGGCTCCTGTCACTGGCTTTTTCCCGCCTCGGCGTCGAACCTGCGGTGGCCTGCGAGCAGGCGTCCCGGTGCGAGGCGCAGATCTCTCGCGAGGTGATCAACACAATCTGTGCGGCGTTGGGCCATCCCACGACCTCGATCTGCGGTTCGATCACGCATGACCAGGGCTGCTGCTCGTCACAGGGGCGGTGAGGAGGCGATGCGTAATGGATCCTTCTCAGACCACATACCCGATCCGCACCTGATCACGCTCCATGCAGAGCGGGGGAGATCGTTTCTTCATCGCATCGATCCGAGGGTCAAGGCTGCCATTCTCGCCTGGCTCGTTGTACTCGTCACACTTGCCCGATCGACCTGGATCCTCCTCGCCGCCTGGGCTGCAACCATCATCATCTACCGCGCAGCCGGCCTTCCGCTCAGGGAGCTCGTCCGATGGTCCCTCGTGCCGGCGCTCTTCGTCCTCTCCCTCGTCGTGCTTCTCGTCTGGGGAGAGCCCGGGCGCCCGCTCCTGGCGATCGGGAACCTTGTCCTGACCGATGGCGGAATAGTACTTGCGCTCTCGCTTCTCGCCCGAGCCCTCGCCACGGTCACCTTCACGCTGACCCTGCTGATGACCACGCGGTACGCGCACCTGGCCCGCCTCGCATCATTGGTCCTCCCGAACCCGATCGACCAGGTGTGTCTTCTCTCCTACCGGTTCCTCTTCACGACCACGGGGATGGTCGGCGACCTCCTCACCGCTGTCCGATCCCGTGGCGGTGGGCTCACTCGGGGAATAACGACCAGGTCACGCCTCTTCGCCTCGATCTTCGGCCTCTCCTTCATCCGCGCCTACGACCGTTCCGAGCGAGTCGGGCAGGCGATGAGCGCGCGGGGGTACCGGGGCCGACTTGCACCACTCGAACCCCTGCCGCGACCCGGGTCGGCGGAGGTCCTCGCGATCGGTTGTGCATTCCTCGGGCTGATCTACGCAGCAGTCACCGGACAGCCCGGTTTCGGAGGGGGTGCGCTGTGACCGATGAGATTGCACAGCACTGCACGACAGACCCGTCGATGATCGTCCACGTCGACTGTGCAAGCCATGCGTACGCTGATGGTTCGGTCGGGCTGCACCGGATGTGCTTTTTCGTTCGCCGGGGTGAGGTGGTGGTGGTCTGTGGGGCGAACGGCTCCGGCAAGTCCACTCTGATCGAACACCTGAACGGGACGCTCGTTCCTGAACAGGGGCGAATCGAGGTGCATGGAGAGGAAGTGGACGAACGGCGGCGGCGAGAACTCTGGAGGACCGTCGGCGTCGTCTTCCAGGACGCGGACAGCCAGCTCTTCGCCCCCACGGTCCTCGAGGACGTCGCGTTCGGCCCTATCAACCTGGGTCTCTCTCCCGACGAGGCGCGGCAGGAGGCGAGGAGAGCCCTCGAGGCGGTTGATGCCGAGCGGCTGATCGACAAGATCCCGGCATATATGAGCGGCGGAGAGAAGCGGCTGGCGGCGATCGCCGGTGTCCTCGCGATGCGCCCAGAAGTGATCGCCCTCGACGAACCGACATCCGATCTCGACCCTATCCATGCGGCACGGGTCGAGGCTCTCGTCCTGGAGCTTCGCAACACGCGGGAGTTCGGAATCGTCCTCTCAACCCATGACCTTGATCTGGCTGCCCGGATCGCCGATCGTGTCGTCTTTCTCCAGGCGGGGTCGGTGATCGCCGAGGGACCACCCCGGGACCTCTTTTACGATCATGCACTCCTCGATCGGTCAGGCCTGATCGCGCCAGGCATCGTGCGAATCTGGCGTGCATTCCGCGGAGACGAAGATCTGGACCCACGTCCGATCACGGAGAACGAGCTCGTCACCGCACTCGGCGGGAGCACCACCGGGGAGCCACGCGCGCTCTCCAACAGGACGGAACACTGAGGAGCTGGAACAACATGGCACACATCCATCTTCAGGACGGATCACTTCCGATCGAATGGCTCGGCGTCTGGTGGGCGATAGCAATCATCATCCTGATCGTCTGCCTGGTTCGCCTGCGCAGGCGAGAGCTGGAGCCGTCGCGACTCACCCTCGCTGCTCTCTGCACCGCCACAGTCTTCGCACTTTTCCAGGTCAGCATCCCGATTTTCGGTGGAGTCCACCTCTCCCTGATGCCACTCGTCGGCATCCTGCTCGGCCCATTTCTCGGGCCCATCGTCGCCCTGGTCGTGAACCTCTTCTCGGCAGCGATCGGACACGGTGGCTGGAGTCTGATCGGAACGAACCTGATTGTCAACACGATCGAGATCGTCACCGCCTGGGCAGTCTTCCAGGGAACCGCACGGTGGCAGGACTCGTACGTGGTGCGCGGAACGGCTGCCGTCTTCGTCTCCCTCCTCGCCGGCAACCTCGCGATGATCGGGATCGTTCTCATATCTGGACTTCAGGGTGTGACACAGGGGATTGCGGCAACGGCAACCGGTCTTGCCGTGATCGGAGCGGTCAACATGGGAGTTGGAGCGGTGGAGGCGGTGCTCTGTGGATACCTGCTGGCTTACATCGCCCGGATGAGACCAGGGATGCTGGGAAACAGTTCGGATGGTCATGCAGAAGAAAACTAAACCGGGTACCGTGCTGCTCCTGGCGATCGTCCTGGCCCTTGCTGGAACGGCGGGGGTGGTCGCTTGGGTGTCCACCGGAGACCTGGGAATCGAGGAACGGTTCTCAAACGCCCTCGGGATCGATGAGGAGAACGAGCACGAGCATGCGTCCACGGGTCCTATCGAGGGGAACCCCTGGCTCTTCCTGGCGGGACTGGCAGTTCTCGGAGGCGGTGCCCTCGTCCTCTACCGTCGCCACCCATTTTGAGGGGTGGTTCTTTACCTTGTTGACACCCCATAGCGATCGAGATGGATATGCAACCCCGATTGAGCTTGGTCGTCGGTGCCATCCTGCTCGTCCTCATCGTCGGCGGCATGTCGACGATGGCGGGCGGTGGAAGCGCGCCCGGATTCGACCACCTGTACCAGGTCTCCACGATCGACGCGCTCCTGGAAGGTGACTACAACGGCACGGTGACAATCGCCGAGCTCGGACAGAAGGGCGACACCGGCATCGGCACCTTTCATCGCCTTGACGGCGAACTGGTGATGATTGACGGAGTCGTCTTCCAGGCACGTTCCACCGGAGAGGTGACCCGATCGACCTCAGGACAGACCACACCGTTCGCCGCGGTCAACCGGTTCAGGCCTGATCGTACCTCTGGGCTTGCCCCATTCTCCAACCTCTCAAACCTCGAGAGAGAGCTCGATGGCCTGCTCGCATCGCATGAGCATTTCACGATGGTACGGGTGGACGGACTGTTCGACCACGTGAAGGTGCGGGCCCCACCGGCACAGGACCTTCCCTACCCTCGGCTTGTCGATGCGATCGCCGAGCAGCGAATCTACGAACTTGACCGGGTCGAGGGGACCCTCGTCGGGACGTTCAGTCCCGAGACAGCGAAAGGCACCTCGGTCCCGGGATGGCATCTCCACTTCATATCGAACGATCGTCGCTCGGGCGGTCATGTCCTGGAGGTCGCCTCGAAGGTGCCCACAATCGTGAAGCTCGACGAGCTCTTCTCCGTCACGGTCAAAACCCCTGAAGGCAGCAGTGCGAGAGGCAGGAACTCATCACAGAACCTCTCGTCTGACCTGATCGTGGTCGAGAAAGGACGATGAGCAGACGAGCCATCTCCCCGGGACGATCTCCGGGTGACCATGACCCTCATCCTGTCCACCCGGCGGGTCTCAGATGATGAAGAACGTTCCCGATCCGCCCCATTATTATCGCACACGAACTATGCATCAGGAATGGACGTCTCCCTCCGGCGGTATGCCCTCTACCTCGTACGCTGGCAGCTCTCGACGCCGCTGCTTGCCGTCGCCCTCGTCTGGCTTGCTTCGCTCGGTCCTCTCGCCGCAACGATTGTCGCGAACCTGATCGGCGGCCTGATCTTCTTCTGGGTGGACCGCTTCATCTTCACCTCCCAGGTGATTGATGCGGAGTGGGAGGTGCGTGAGGAGGTCAGGTGCGCCGACTGCGGGGTGCTCTGCCGGGGGTACCGCCTCGTGCGCGCCGGTCGGTATGACAGGACTGCAGACCCCGCGCCGCAGTTCCGGTGCGAAGCCTGTTCGACGGCGAAAGCAGCCGAGCTTCGAAAGCAGGGGGTTGCCTGCTGATGGTCGGCGATCGAGTGCAGGCGCGGGACAGTGCCGTCCCTCCACGCTCCAACTGCACGAGGATCTCCTGATCGAGGGAAAAAAACCTTCGTCGCTCATCGGTGAGAAGACTGCGACCACCTTTCGTGGTCCGGGATCATTCAGCCCAGCTCGAAGGTCGTGATCCCGTACATCCGGTCAAGGGGAAGGTCCGGCACCCATCGAGAGTACATCCGTGCGGTTCCGAACACCGGGAC
>CAYLUL010000017.1:0-11464 GCA_964386835.1 uncultured Methanospirillum sp. | reverse complement strand
CGTCGTCATGACTGCGGACGGGATCCCGGTCGCGCTCCGCGAGGGCGAGGGCGGACCGGTTTGGCTCGGGCACGTCGAGAAAGACGGGCTCACCCGGTACAGCGGCGAGGAGGGACGAGAAGAGGTCGCGGGCGATCGCCGGCGTGTCGGCGAAGAGTGGCCCTACCTTGAAACCGACCCTGCAGGGTCGGATGAGACCATATCCCGTCACCTCTCCCCCGGGCCCAGTGCATGCACATCCCAACGCGTTGGGCTGAGCCAGGAACCCGCGGAGAAATGTCTCGCGAGGGCCCGGGAAGAACGGATGGTCGTAGGCAAGGATCGCTGCGATCGGGACGTCGGGGAGGGGCACGACGCTGTTGGATTGGATCCCCCCACCGCGCCCCTCAAAGCGCAGGTTCCGGTGTGAGAAGCGAAAGCCGGCTCGGGCGTAGCGAGGCTGCATTTCGAACACTCCGTCAATTCCGAGGTTTCTGTCGCCCGCGAACGGAAGCGTGAACTCCCTCTGGAGCGAGAAGCCGACTCCCCGTCCACGAAGGTCCGGCCGGATGATGTACAACCCCCCAAACGCGAACTCTTCCCCGTAGCGGACAACCGAGACGGTGCCGACAACCGTGCCGTCTACCTCCAGGAGAAAGAAACCACCGGGGTCGGCGGAAAAAAAGGTCTCTGCATCGTGCAGTCCCGGGTTCCAGCCCTCCTTTGCCGCCCAGTCCACCGCTATCGCGAGTTCCTCACGGGACATCGTGCGGACCGTCACCGGAGGGCTTGTCGAGAGGGTGAACGGAAGGTCCATGCTCGATCTTTGGCCCCCGGACGTTTCAACATTCGGGAAAAAAAGTTCAAAGCCGGTTGAAGAGTGCGACCACGTCGGCAAAGTCGAGCCGACCGTTGCGGTTCAGGTCGAAGGCCTCTATCGGCTCGTTCGTGCCGCACCAGTCAAGCTGGTTGAAGAAGAGGACCACGTCGGCGAAGTCCTGTCGACCATTGCCATTCACGTCCTCGCAGATCCCGTCATGGTCCAGGTCCCGCGGCAATGCCGTGGTTCCGGGGAACGGAACAAGGGGGCGCGAGTAGGTGACCGTCACCAGGTCCGTGCGTTTGAGGCTGGTAGACCCCCAGGGGCTGCCGGCGGTGAGCGTCACCGAGTAGGTGCCGGGCGCTTCGTAGACATGGACCGGGTGCTGCTGGGTCGAGGTGCTGTTGTCACCGAAGTCCCAGGTCCACGAGGTAGGGGCCCCGAGCGATAGATCGACGAACCGGACCGAGAAGGGCGGGGCACCGGACGTGACATCAACCTGGAAGTTCGCACCGGGCACGACCCGGATGTAATCGGTCTTCTGTTCGACATCGGTCGAACCGGGGTAGGTGGTCGTCAGCCTGACCGTGTAGAGCCCAGACCGGAGAAAGGCGTGTGAGGGGTTCCTCTCCGACGAACGGGCGCCGTCCCCGAACTCCCAATCCCAGCCTGTCGGCGCCCCGAGGGACCGGTCCAGGAATGAAACGGGATCCCCTGCGGCGACGGTCCTGGATGACGCATTGAAGGCGGCAAAGGGGGCCGATCCGACGGTGACGTACCTGGTGGTCGTGTTCGAGCCGAACTGGTTTTTCACCGTGAGAGCAACCGACCAGGATCCTTCCATCGTGAAGAGATGGGTTGGGTGCTGGTCGGTCGAGCTGGACCCGTCTCCAAACTCCCAGAGCCAGGACGATGGCACCCCCGTCGAACGGTCCGTGAAGGTGACGTTCAGAGGCGGACGGCCCTGGGACGGTGAGAGGTCAAACGCGGCGATCGGCACTGCAGGGGTTGGGGTCGCCGTTGGGCTGGTCGACGCGGTTGGGGTCGGTGTGACGGTGAGATCACCATTCCAACGAAGGAGATAGGTGTTCCCCGGTGGCTGATTGATGATCGGGACCGAACGGTTGCCTGACGCCGTGATATCAAAGGTCGATCCGGTCACCGGCAGCTCGTACGATGGGTTGCCGTAGTACCATCCCAGGATTGACTGGAACCCGCGCCCGCCGACCGAGTCGACCTGGTGGAACCGGGTGAGCGTAATGTTCGAGGCGAATGCAGACCAGAGCGCCCATTCCTCAGCACCGTAACTGGCACAGTCCTCGAGTCGGATGTTGCGGGCGCTCTTGACAATCTTCCAGCCGTACGTGGAGTTGCGGTCGGTGCACCGGGTGAAGACCACCTGATCGCCTCCCTCTACGTAGAAGCCGGCGTTCTTGTTATCGATTGACTGACAATCAGTCACGGCAGCGTTGAAGTGGACATAGAACCCCGAGAGGAAGGTCGAGGTATATGGATAGGTGGCAGGGTTCCGCTGCCCGTTCCGGGAGGCAATGCAGCGGGTGAGCGTGATCGCCTTCTTGATCGTGCCCTTGTCTTCTCCCGGCTCGAAGTGGAACCCCGACTGCCAGTTGTCCTCCGCACGGCAGTCGATCACCTGGACATCATAGAGATCGTTGTCCTCCTGGATGTCAAATCCGGTCACCCATTCCGACTTGGAGCCGCCGGCGACTCCGTACCCACAGCTCCGGGCAACGCAGTTGATGAAGCGGATGTTGCGGGTCTCTTTGGGAGAGTTAACGGCGTTCAGGTTGAAACCGTGCGTGTTCGCCTCCTGGACCGTGCAGTCGATGAACGCGACGTCCTCGATCGTCTCACCGTCAGCCCAGATGTAGAACATCCCGTTCCCGCGGGCAGGCAGGAGTGTCCCATCCGGGGTGCGGCTCGTCGCGAACACCTCCTCAACGACGACCCGGCTCTCCTTGATCATCACCGCGCCGCTCCCCATGAGCGAGAAGCCGCGCAGATGGACGTCCGGGACGATGATGCTGATGGGCTTGTACGGACTCTGGGGATTGATCACCACGATCCGCGTGGAAGACGGCCCGGCTCCAATGAGAGTCGTCTTCTCATTCGGGAAGATGCTCTCAGAACAGGAGAAGGTGCCTGTGGTCAGCTGGACTGTGCCGCCCTCGACCGGGAGGCGGTTGAACGCGTTGTTGATGTCGCGCTGGTCATCAACCCCGTCGCAGAGGATGTGTGCGGTCGCTCGCTCCGAGGGCGATGCGTCGGTTGCGGCGACGATGATCGTCGCAGCACTCGCCCCGTCCCCGAGGACAAGCGCAAGCAGAACCAGGCCGATGACAATACACAGCGCTCTCATCTTGCTCTCCTGTAACGGGTACCCATGGAATGGACGGCTCTTCAACCTATCTTGGGCGCCCGATAAGCTCGGTGGGCGCCTCGAGTGTGATCGTGAACCGGTCGAGTTTGTCCGCCGTGATGATCAGGTAGAACTCCCGGTTATAGGTTCTGATGACGCGATAGGCAGTGCCCGGGTACTTCAGGTCCATCCCGGTGATCACCTGGCCGGACGAGTTGTCCACGAGGGCGAGCCGGAGTCGGGCATGCTCGGGCCATGCTGAACTGGATGTTCGGGCGACCAGTTTCCAGGTCGGATAGGAGACTGAGAAGCGGTCGCTCACCCCGCCTCGAGTGCCGTTGATGTACCCGAAGACGATCGAGTCGTTGAACCGCCAGGGGTGATCGGACGCCCCGTATACCTCAAGGTTGCCCGGCATTCGAAAGAGCGGGTACTCCCAGGGGCGTTCCGAGAAACCGATCTGATATGTCTCGACCTGCTCGCTCGTCGGGGCAGACAGAAGGGTCGGCGTCGGGATCGTTGTCGGAACCGGGATGGGGATGGTCGGCAGGGTCGGAGTGGGGGTTGGTGTGGGTGAAACGAGTGCAAGGAGCGGCGCTGGAGGCCGGATGACCAGGGCGATCAGGACCACGATCAGAATCCCCGCTCCGATCGCTCCGATGTTCCGTGTCTCCATGATGAGAGCATGGGGGCCCGGATCGGAAATGAGTTTTCGTCCGGTGTCGGTCCAACCTTTATATCCGCCCGCTGCCGATCTTGAAAGAGATGGAGGTTCCAGGCATCCGAACGTGGATCATCTACTTCCTGATCTCGTTCGTAGTGCTGCTCTGGGCCGTCTTCCTCTCGGTCAAGGGGGCGATGCTCTGGGTGAGCCTGATGCTCGTGATCGTCGTGACCGGGGTCAACGTCGGGATCCTCGTCGGAGAGGTCCGCCGGCATACGGCGCGGCAGGAGTTGATGAGGGAGCTCTCTGCGGACGCAGGCGAAGGGAGAGACCTCCTGCCCCCTGGCGAATAACGATCGGTCACCCGTCCCTGACAAAGACCTTCTGGACGGAGTTGTGCGTCCGAAAGAGATGGTCGACCTCGCGTGCAAGATACTCGGTCTTTCCCATCACGTAGAAGCCTCCCGGAGAGAGGGAGCCGTGAAAGAGCCGTGCCAGATCGTTCTTCTGCCCCTCGGTGAAGTAGATCGTGACGTTCCGGCAGGAGACCATATCGAGTGAGCGCGCAATCGGTTGACCGGTCATCAGGTCGTGCCGGCTGAATCGAATCATTGACCGCAGGTGAGGACGGACCTCGTAGAGACCGTCCTCCTTCTTGATGAGGTGTTTTCGTATCAGCGCTTCCGGGACCTTTGCGAGCGCTTTCTCATCGTACACCCCCTCCTTCGCGCGAGCGAGCACCTGCTCATCGATGTCCGTCGCGTAGATCATTGCGTTGCGTGTGTTGCTCAACCCGAGGTTCTCAGCCAGGAGCATCGCGAGGGTGTAGGCCTCTTCACCCGATGAGCACCCGGCGCACCAGAGCCGAATCCGACCCCGATTCTTCAGGATCGTCGGGAAAAGTTCCTGCCGAACGAGGTCGAAGACCTCAGGGTCCCGGTAGAACTCGGTGACGTTGATGGTGAGGGCGTTCCGGAGGCGTTCGAACTCGGCGGGATTGTCCCGCAGATACCGGAGATAGGCGTCGTAGGATTCGCACCCGCACGAGCGCATGCGCGAAAGGAGTCGCCGGCGGATATACGCTTCTTTGTAGTTCTGACACTTGATGTGGAGTGTCTTCTCGATGAGCCTCTTCAAGGCCTCAAAGTCGTCGCTCTCCATGATCATGATGACTGGGCGATCAGTCCCTCCAGGATCGCCGGCATGTCGATCCAGATAACGAGGTTCCGAGTGTCTTCTTCACCCTCGGAACTATCCTGTCGGATGATACCGCGGACAAAACCGGTGTAATCGGCCGACGAACCCTCGCCCTTGAGCTCGATTCGGTGAGCCGGCACCTGGTTGACCGAGTGAACGTTGTCGACAATGATGCCCACGTTCGACCCGTCTGCCGCTTCTGGCACGAGCACAACGATCTTCTGGCCCTCACCCGTCCCGGGATCAGGGAGCCCGAGGAGCTGGTAGAGGTTCAAGATCGTCGTGATCTCCCCACGAAGGTTGATGATTCCGGTGATGTGAGATGGTGATCGGGGGATAGGGGTGATCGGGATCATCTCGACGATCTCCCGGGCTAAGCGGATATCCAGGGCGTACTGCTGTCCTGCCATCTCGAAGGTGACCACCTCCACGTCAACCCCAAGATCCATGGCGTTGTCCGCGAAAGGCGTCGGCTCGCCATCGACACCAGAGAGAGGGACGAGCTCGATGGGCAATGCGGGCGTCACCTCGGGAGACGGGGGGGTCGTGCTCTGGACTGTCAGGTCGGTCAGGATAATCTCCTCGGTTGATGGGGGTTCTGGTTCGGGTTGGTGCGAGGCCAGGAGGTCCGGTTCCACTGTGGACTGGAAGGCATCATCCGGGCTCGGAAGGGGAACAGGTTCGGGCGCGGGTGCCGGGATTTCGTCCCCTGACCTTTCGACTGGAGCGACTGGGGGCGCTGACGCCATCGTTTCCATGTCGTCTGGTTCGTTGGTTGCCGCTTCAAGCCGATCGAGGGCTTCGTTCACCTCCACCCGAAGCGGCATGAGCGGGTCTGCCTCATCAAGGAGAAGGCGCTCACCCTGTTCGCCGCCGATCGCCCCGAGGAGAAGACCGGTGATCTCCGCGGCACTCATCAGCATGATCGATTCGGTATCGGGGGCCGGGATTTCAGGCCCTGTCCTTTCAACGGGAGCGAGTGGGGGCTCTGACGCCATCGGTTCCATGTCGTCTGGTTCGTCCGTCATCGCTTCGAGTCGATCAAGGGCTTCGTTCACCTCCACCCGAAGCGGCATGAGCGGGTCTGCCTCATCAAGGAGAAGGCGCTCACCCTGTTCGCCGCCGATCGCCCCGAGGAGAAGACCGGTGATCTCCGCGGCACTCATCAGCATGATCGATTCGGTATCGGGGGCCGGTTCGTCAGGGTGGACCAGCGCCTGAGCCTCGAGTGTGGCAATCCGCCCTTTCAGGTGCTCGATCGCGAGGTTGAAGGACGTGGCGAGGGCCCCGAACCGGCCACCGGGGGGGGAGTCGAGCTGCTGATCCAGGTCCCCTTCTCCAAGGCGGAGGAGGGCCTGTTCGAGCGCAGCCCACTGAACACCGTCCTCCTCCTGGAGCGATGCGGCGCGTTCCTCCAGCACGGCGATCCGATCGGCCTGAAGGTCGCTATCGGTCCGATCCATGAAGGTGACCAGCAGTCGGAAGAGGCGCCCGCCATCGTCCCGTACAGGCAGTACGTAGCGTTCGAGCCGACGACGCTCTCCGTCAGTCCCGACAACCACTTCTCCGAACGCCTCCTCGCCCCGGTCGACGATCTCATCGAGAGCGGGGCCCGTCTCCTCGACAAGGGAGAGGTCGGTGAGCGGATGGTCCCGCAGCCACGCATCATCAACCCCGAGAAGCGCTCCGAACGCGGGGGTGTGGTCGAGAACGCGGAACGAAGCGTCGAGAAGTGCGATCGGGAGCGGAGCCTCATGCATGAGGGCCTCGAAGAGACGGGCGTACCCGTCCCCCTTCGACTCCGGCAGGATTGGTTCGGGGGCATACACAACGACGAGCCCCTCGACCTCTCCCGCACTATTCCGGACTGGACTCGCGTGTTCGACAAAACCTGCCTCCCCGTTCACCGTATCCAGGCTGACTGTTGCTTTCGTGGACGCGCCCCGACGGAGGGATAGAACCGGCGGATCGCCTTCTCTCCGCCGGACAAAACGTGAGAGGGGCATGCCCAGAAGCGCTTCCCGAGAGAGACCGGAGAGTTCCCGGAAGGCCTCGTTCGCGTCGAGGAGACCCAGATCACGGCCGGCCAGGAGGGCCGGGAGAGGCAGATCGCGCACCTCAACGGCAGGACGAGGTTCCGAAGCAGGTTCGGGTTCAACCTCCTCGGCACGTCTCGTCGCCTCGTCCTCGGCGCGTTCGAGACGTTTTCGGCTCTCAGCCAGGTCCTCCAGGAGACGGTTGACCACCGCGACCACCGGGCTGAACGACTCGTTGACCGTACCGGTTGCGACGGGGGCGTGATCCACCATCGCCTGTTCGATCGCGACGGCAAGGACCGCCGGGTCCGGTGCAGACGCCGGAGGAGCCGGTGTTAGGCTCGCTTCCATCTCTCGTGCGGGGCCGCTCGGTGGGCGGGCTTTTCTCGTGGGCGGAGTGGCCGGAGAGAAGAGGGCACGACGGCCCGGGCGCTCTCCAGCCTCTCGCGCCGCCCCGCCTCGACGGCCTTCGGGATCCCGTCCCTCATCGTTTACCATTCAAGCATCCCCTGGGCGATCCGACGATACGCCACTCCCGCTGCGGAGTCAGGGGCGTACTGCGCGATCGGCAGACCTCGCTGCTGCGCCTCGTACACCTCGCGCGAGAAGGGCACGGTCTCGACTTTCCCAAACCGGCGTTTGACCTCCGCTTCGATCCGCGCACGACGTTCGTCCTCCGCTGCCGCTCCTCGAGCAGCCATCACCCCGTTCGTTGCCTGTGAACCGGCTCTTCCGAACAGGCGGGCGACGATGCCAGAGAGCCCGGAGCGGGCGGGGACCACGTCCGCCCCAGACGACTGCTCCCACCTCGTCAGGACGGCGAGGTCTGCGGTTACCCGATGCCCGACAATCTCACTGATGTCAGCGAAGATCGTCTCAAGTCCGTCGATGCCTCGCAGGGCGAAGATCCCGGAGTCGATCGTCACCACGATGTGATCGGCCGCGACCAGGCCGTTGACCACAAACTGCCCCATCGATGGAGGGGTGTCGATCAGGATGAAGTCGTAGGAGTGCCGCACTGGCTCGAGCAAGTCGCGCAGGATGCCTGCACGGTCGTCGATCATGTAGAGAGAAGGTTCCACGCCGACCAGGTCCAGGTTCGAGGGGGCGAGATCCACCCCCGCCTCGGTCCTGGTGATGACCTCGGTTATCGGAACGTCGGGAAAGCCTTCGAAGACCGACATGAAGACGTCATACATGTGACGCCGCCGGGAATCGGGGTAGATGCCGAGGCCCATCGTCGCATTCGCCTGTGGGTCGGCGTCCACCACGAGAACCCGCTTCCCTGCCATTGCAAGAAATCCGGCGACGTTCAGACACGTGGTCGTCTTCCCCGTGCCGCCCTTATGATGGGAGAAGGTGACGCAGGAGATAGTACCACCCGTAATCAAACGGTACTCGTCTGGACGTAAAAAGGGGTTGGTCACACTCAAGGAGAGAGCAGGTCACGAGAGCGCACGTTCAAGCGCGGAGACCAGTTCCGCAATGCTGTATGGCTTCGGGAGGACCCCAACGAACCCATGATCCGCCGGACGTACCATGACCGGGTCGTTTGAGTGACCGCTTGAGACCAGGGCCCGCACATCGGGGTCAATCTCAAGGAGCAGATGGATCGCCTCGCGTCCGCCCATCCCCCCTGGAATGGACAGGTCCATCACGACAGCATCGAAACAGACCCCTGACGCCAACGCTTCCTGGTACGCGGCCACAGCATCCGCTCCATCCCTGGCGCAGGCAACCTCGAATCCTCGCCGGCGCAGCATCTGGCTCATGACTTCCAGGATACTCTCTTCGTCGTCCATGAGAAGGACGCGTCCTCGGGGTCCAGTGCTCTGGATCGGTTCGACCATGGTTTCTGCACCGAGATCAGGATATTTTCATGAGAGATACAGCGGGGATGAAATGCCGTTTCTGTCCCCTATGGTTTCACTACGTGTATTGATTCTCGTGCATAAAATCGTATCCTATTTATTATGTCCTGCGTACGTATCTGGTACCACAGGATGCACATCTCTCGATGGTACGCCCTCATCTGCCTCATCGCCCTTCTCATGCTCGCGGGCTGTACTGGAACCGAGCCGACCTTTGGCGAGGTGAAGTACCAGGACGACGAGCTCGCTGTGACTGTGTTCGGCGATGTATCGATCGACCACGCAAGCATGCAGGTGGCCATCGCCGCCCTGGAGCCTCTCGGCCAGCGGGAAGTCTTTTCCGAAGCACGGTATGTCAACATCACGACAGGGACAAACCGTTTCGCCTATCCGATATGGCTCTCGCCAGGGGATTATCGGTGCTATCTCCACCTCCACGAGGGGGATGAACGGCTGGCAGCCGTGATCCAGGAACTGACGATCCCCGGAGGAATTGGCCAGTGAACGACACGGTTCGGGCCGCGCTGGGTGACGATCTGGCTGACCTCCGCCTCGAGAACGCCTGTGTCTTCAATCCATTCCTCGGAGAATGGGAAGAGGTGAACCTCGGTATCCATGCAGGAAGGGTGCTTGGACCAGGTTCATACCGGGCGCACGGCTCAATCGACCTCGATGGGGCCAGGGTGGTCCCCGGGCTGATCGACGCACATGTTCATGTCGAGTCCTCCCTCCTCTCCCCCTTCGAGTTCGCAAGGGTGGCGGCGGCTCACGGCACGACGACGGTCATCGCTGACCCGCACGAGATCGCGAATGTTCTCGGGACCGTCGGAATCGAGTACATGCTCGCCTGCCGGCCGTTCCTTTCGATCGACCTTCTCCTGATGCTTCCATCCTGTGTCCCTGCGACTCCGCTCGACCGGGGAGGAGCGGTGCTCGATGCAGATGCACTCCGGCCGTTCGTCGGCAGGGATGGTGTGCTGGGCCTCGGAGAGGTGATGAACGTACCTGGCCTCCTGGCCCAGGATCCAGACCTGGTCGCCAAGATAGACGGGTTCGACCTGGTTGATGGACATGCTCCCGGTCTGGAGGGCCTGTCCCTCAATGCGTACGTCCTGATGGGGGTCCAGAGTGACCACGAATCGACCACGCTGGCCGAAGGACGCAACCGCCTCGCCAGGGGCATGTGGCTCTTTGTCAGGGAGGGGTCGACCGAACGGAACCTTGCCGCCCTGCTTCCCCTCGTGGTGCCGGCGACCGCGCCACGGATGGCGTTCTGCACGGACGACCGGCATGCCGACCTTCTCGTTCGATCCGGGAGCATCGATGACTGCATCCGCCTGGCGGTCGAAGCCGGCCTTGAGCTCGAGCTCGCGCTCCGCATGGCAACCCTCTCGGCCGCCGAACGATTCGGTCTCGGAGACCGGGGAGCGCTTACGCCCGGCCGACGGGCCGACCTCTGTGTCCTCGCCTCCGGAGCGGAGTTCCGGGTTGCTCGGACCTTCGTCGCTGGGGTGGAGGTGACGGGAAGGGGGCCTGCGCCCTCACGAATAGCATCACCGAAACGTCCGATGCACTGCCAGATCCCGACCGTGGCGGAACTCGCGGTGCGCCTCGATGGCACGGCGCGGGTCATCGAGCTCATTCCCGGCCAGATCCGAACCCGAGCCGCCGATCTGCAGCTGACGGGATACCAGATCCCCGATCCGTCCGCTGACCTCCTCGTCGGGGTGGTCTGTGATGCCTACCGTGGCAAAGGACACGGGATAGGAATCGTCCGGGGGTTCGGACTGCGTGCCGGAGCGATCGCAGGTTCGGTCGCCCACGACGCGCACCAGGTGGTTGCAGTCGGAGCCGATCCGGAGGCGATCGTCGCCGCCCTTGGCGCAGTCACCTCGGCGGGAGGAGGACTCGCTGTCGTCGGTGATGGCGCGACGACCCTCCTGCCCCTCCCCATCGCAGGGCTTATGTCCGACCGTCCGTACGACAGGGTGGTTGAGGGGCTCGACCGTCTTCACGCCCATGCGTCGATCCTCGGAGCGTGCGAGGGTGCCTTCATGCACCTCTCCTTCCTGGCGCTGACCGTGATTCCAGAGCGCCGCTTGACTGAACGTGGCGTCTTCGACTCGACGCTGTGGTCGGATGTACCCCTCACCTACCGAAAGTAAGACAGGATGACCCTCACCACATCGAACACGATCATCTTGCACCGGCCCGGCCCCTGAGCCGGGTGGTTCACCCCCCACCCTGCAACTGATTAGAGCGCTCTTATTTCCTTGAAGGTGGTCGCAGTGAGACTGGCACCGTCCAGCACCCACTCTCAACGGCCTGGATGAGACCTGGGAAGGGGTCGGACGGCTGCACCAAAGCCTCGTTGAGCGGCGTCGATTACAGGGGTAGACAGCCGCGATGCCGAGCGTCGCCGGGGAATCAAGACCGTGGTTGAGTACGATGCGCGGAGACGAGGAGGGAGCGATGGCACGGTCCTCTGTCGAGTGGGTGGGAACCTGAGACGATCAA
>CAYLUL010000016.1:0-21309 GCA_964386835.1 uncultured Methanospirillum sp. | reverse complement strand
CCGCGGATCAGCGGGACGACCGTGGTCTGGCAGGACGGGCGGGCCGGGAACCAGGACATCTACCTGGCCCGGACGACGCCGACGCCGATCGCGGGCTGCACCGTGATCGATGAGCCGGGATATTACACCCTCACGGCCGACCTCGTCGACTCGGCCTGCCCGTGGGGGATCGCCGTCCTCTGCTCGGACGTGCTCCTCGACGGCCAGGGCCATCGGGTCGACGGCGTCGCGCGGGGCGGGACGAAGGGCATCGCCCTCGACCACGGCCCCATCAGGAACGTGAACGTCCAGGACCTCCGGGTGAGCGAGTGGGGATACGGCATCTATGGTGGCCAGTGCAGCAACTCGGACGTCACGAATGTCTCGGTCTCGGGGTGCGGGTACGGGATATACCTGGATTGGGAGTGCAACGACAACCTCGTCGAGTCCTGCACGGTCACCGGCAATCTCTGGGATGGTGTCACGAATCTCGACTACTCCTCGCTCACCATCCGGGACGGCACGATCGCGGACAACCACGGCAAGGGCATCAACGGGTTCATGTCGGAAACGACCTGCCGCGACAGCCTGATCGCCCGGAACGGCGGTGACGGGATCTATCTCGACCGGGCCTCGGTCGAGGTCCACGACTGCCGGATCCTGGACAACGGTGGCGCCGGCATCCGATTCACCAATGCCGCCGGGTCGACCATCGCGGGCAGCACGATCATGGG
Organism: uncultured Methanospirillum sp.; assembly: GCA_964386835.1. Lineage (GTDB taxonomy): Archaea > Halobacteriota > Methanomicrobia > Methanomicrobiales > Methanospirillaceae > UBA288. Next base: position 20,596 of record CAYLUL010000016.1, on the reverse strand, counting down.
CCACGCGCTCGGGATATCGGATCACAACGGGATGGAGGGCGGCGGAAGGACGTGCTACGACAACCACTTCTATAACACGGTCAACACGGACTCGGACGGCGCAAACACCTGGAACGTCACGGAGCAGACCGGCCCGAACGTCATCGGCGGCCCCTCGATCGGCGGCAACTTCTGGGGCCAGCCCGACGGGCTCGGCTTCTCGCAGACCCACCCCGACGCGGACGGCGACGGGTTCTGCGACGAGGCGTTCACGGTCAAGCCCGACGAAGGGCCGGACTTCCCCGCGGCGATCGACCACCTGCCGCTCGCCGCCCCCGACGACACGCCGATCACGAGTTGCACCGTGATCACCGTGCCAGGCCACTACGTGATCGGGGCCGACATCGTCGACTCGGGCTGCCCGGTCGCGATCGACATCCAGAGCTCGGACGTCCTGCTCGACGGCCAGGGCCACCTGGTCGACGGCCGGGATACGGCCGGCTCGACGGGGATCCGGGTCACGGCCGACCCGGCCGTCCCCCGTGAGAACGTCCAGGTCCGCAACGTCCGGCTGTCGGACTGGGAGACCGGCCTTGCGGCCTTTGCGTGCGACAACTGCTTTGTCTCGTTCAGCCAGGCGCGGAGCTGCACGACGGGGATCGCGCTCGACGAGGGCAGCCGCAACAGCACCGTGATCGAGTGCACGGCTGAGGAGAACCAGGCGCGGGGCATCGCCGTACTAGCCGACTCGTCCGTCGAGGTCCGGAACTGCACGGTCCGCAAGAACATCGGGAGCGGGATTTACGCAGCCGACTCGGAGGCCGACTGCACCGGAAGCGAGGTCTCCGGCAACGAGGGCGACGGGATCTCCTTCCTGCGGTCCCACGGCGACCTCGTGGACAACATGATACGGAAGAACACGGGGACCGGAATCCTCGGCGACCGGAGCGGCGGGGGGACGATTACTGGCAACCTGGTCACCGGGAACGCAATCGGGTTCCGGGACACGAGTCCGTCGGGAGAGGGCGGCAAGCGGGAGATCTACAACAACCACTTCAACAACACGGCGAACGCCGAGGGGCTCGCGTTCAACACCTGGAACGTCGCCGAACGGCCCGGGCCGAACATCATCGGCGGCCCCTCGATCGGGGGGAACTACTGGGCACTGCCGAACGGGTCGGGTTTCTCCCAGACCCACCCCGATGGGGACGGTGATGGCTTCTGCGACGCGCCCTACACGATCAACGCCGGTTTTTCCGGGAGCCCCAACGTCGACCACCTCCCGCTCCGGGCCCTGATCGGCCCGGCGCACCCCGGCCCGTTCCCAGGCACGCTCAAGGCCCCGCTGGACCTGGACGGCGACGGGAAGTACGAGGACGTGAACGGCAACGAAAGAAAGGACTTCGCTGACATCACGCTCTACTTCCACCAGATGGCCTGGATCGGGGCGAACGAGCCGCTCGCCGCCTTCGATTACAACGAAAACGGCCGGATCGACTTCGCCGACGTCGTCTGGCTCTTCAACAACCTCTGATTTTTTTCTCCGGGCTCCTCTCAGGCGGCATGTACACTATCGCACGTCACATTTTTATTGCGGAATGGAACTGCTGTCGCATCATGAGCGGTGGTACCATGGAGCAGGGGAGGGGCGATTGGCGCGTCCTGTACCTGCTGGCGGTGATCGGCTTCCTCGCCGTCGCCCTGGTCACCGTGCTGCTCGCGATCCCGGCCGGGGGCGCCCCCGCGGGCGAGGCGAACGCGACGATGGTCCCTTCGGCCGCCATGACCGGCAGCACGACCGCTTCCGGCATCTCGTCGCGAACGGATCCGACACCGGAGGCGCGCGTTTAAGACGGAGCAGGCACGACGACCTTTCGAGTGATGCCAGGATGGAGCGACACTTTGCCCGACCACGGCTCGTCGTGAGCCGCTGCCTCGAATTTGACGCCTGCCGCTACGACGGCTCCCGGATACCATCGCCCCTCGTCGCGGCGCTCCGCCCATTAGCGGACTGCATCCCGGTCTGCCCCGAGGTCGAGATCGGCCTGGGCATCCCCCGGGAGACGGTGCGCATCGTTCGGACCGACGACACCGACCGCCTCGTCCAGCCCGCGACGGAACGGGACGTCACCCACGAGATGCTGGGCTTCGCCTCGGACTTCCTCGACCGGTTGCCCCCGCTCGACGGGTTCCTGCTCAAAGGGGGGTCTCCGACATCGGGGCCGAGCGGCGTCCGCGTCTACCCGTCCGCGGGACGGTCGGCGCCCATCGGAAGGTCGGCGGGCTTCTTCGCCCGCGAGGTGCTGCGCCGCTTTCCCTATCTTCCCGTCGAGGACGAGCTCCGGCTCGGCAATCCACGGGTCCGTGACGCCTTCCTCGCCGCCGTCTTCGCCCTCGCCGCCTTCCGCCCGGTCGAGGCCGCCCGTGACATCGAGGCGCTCGCGCGGTTCCATGCTGAAAACAAGCTCTATCTCGGCGCCTGTCACAGGGGGCTGTCGCGAGAGATGGGCCGGCTCATCGCCGCGAGGGGCCATACCCCGACCGAGGATCTCTTCATCCGCTACCGCGAGATGCTTGGTGGTGCCCTCGCCCGGGCACCGCGCCACACCGCGAACGTGGACGTCCTTTTCCACGCCATGGGCCACTTCCGCGGGAGTGTCTCCGACGAGGAGCGGGCGCACTGCCTGCGCCTGATCGAACGCTACCGCGCGGGCCACGCGTACCTCGCCGAACCGCGTGACCTGCTCCGCTCGTGGGCGATCCGGTTCAACGAGCCCGGCCTGGTGACGCAGACCTTCTTTGCCCCGTACCCATGGGAGCTCGCCCTCCTGCCGCCTGAGACGACCGGAAGGGGACGAGACCTCTGGCGGAACCGGCAGGCGCCGGCGGACGAGGACTGATCGGCCGGCAAGCGGCACCGAAAGCGCCATACGCGAGGAGCTGATATGATCCACGAGGTCGATCGGCCATGACAGAGACCACTCCGTACAGGGTACTGGGCCAGGACGGCGATATCGAGTTCCGGCGGTACCCGCCGGTGGTGCTCGCGACCGTGCACGATGACGGAAACGACCGTGGGTTCCAGCACCTCTTCGCCTTCATCAACGGGGCGAACCGCGCCCGGCGCAAGATCCCGATGACCGCACCGGTTCTCACGTCCGAACGCCTCGCGATGACTGCGCCGGTGATCTCCGCACCGGGGAGCATGTCGTTCGTGATGCCGCCGGGGATGGAACCGGACACGGTGCCCGAGCCGACCGACGATGCAGTGCGGATCGAGACCATGCCGGCGCGAGACCTCGCCGTTATCCGGTTCAGCGGGTACGCTCCCCGGGAGGACGTGGAGGCGGCCAAGGCGCAGCTTCGTGCCATGCTCGAGCGGCTCGGGGTGCAGACGCGGGGAGAGCCGGTGTTGATGCGGTATAACGCTCCGATGACCCCGGGCTTTCTTCGGCGGAACGAGGTCGCGATCGAGGTCAGCCAGGATCACCTGGCAACGGACGCACCGGGTGCGATTTAAAAAAAGAGAGTTCAGGTCACCCTGACCGAGCCCGCCCGCTGGACCGTCTCGGTCGACCCGTCCGTGTAGATCAGTTTCACGAGCGGGCTGAAGGTCCCCTTTGCCGGGTAGTAGAAGGTCGGGTGCACGACCCGCGAGTTCCAGGTGTTGAGGTGTGCAGTCGCGTCGAACGACCACCAGGCGGCCTTCACCACCTTGCCGCTCGCCGGCGTCACCGTGAACTTCACGGCGCTCCCCTTCAGGGCTGCGGGCGGTGAGGCCGTGAACGAGGCCCCGCCGGACGGCATGGGCGTCGTCGTTCCAGGAGCACCCGTCCCGAACGCGATCCAGTCCAGGTTCTGGCCGTCGCCGGTAAAGGTCAGCCGGAAGGTGTGCGTGCCGGCGGGGAGCATCACCGGGGCCGATACGATTTTCCAGGTCGCAAATGACCCGGTCCGCGGGACCTCGAGTGTTGCCGCCGGTGTGCCATCGACCAGGACAGTAACCGTCCGCCCGCTGTTCGGCGACGCGACGCGGGCGGTCATCGTGTACGGGCCCGCCTGTGCGACGGTCGCGGTGTAGGTGAACCACTCACCGTTTCGGATCCAGCCGACGTTCGTCGTCCCTCCGGTCGTCTCGATGTCCACGTCATCCGAACGATACGCCCCGCCGGCATTGCCGGGCGTGGTGTCGTGGTATGCGGTGCCCTCGCCGCCGTTATCGTAGTTCTCCGCCTCGATTCGGCCAGGGACCGTGTGCGGCCGATACGGTGTCGGCCCGCTGATCGGCTCAAGCGTCAGGCTCACCGGCAGCGTCCCGCCCTTCGGCGGGTACTGGGTGACGGAGTAGACGGCGTCCCGGTGCCCCGAAAGGTTGGCGATGATCGCCCGGATCGGCGTCGCTGTCAGCATGACCGTCACGTTCAACGGACCGTTCGACGTCGTCCCCTTCAGGTATCGAGTCCCCGAGATGTCCTCGAGAAAGACCTCGGCCCCCGTCGGCACGGTCGATACCAGGAAGTAGCCTTTATCCCCGCCAATCGGGCCCGGCGGGGTGTACGGCATCGCGAGCGGGAGATGATCGGTCACCCCCTCGTCGGGGTTCAGGACATATGGCTCATCGCAGAACCCGTCGCCGTCAGTATCGGGGTGGGTCTGGGAGAACCCGGTGCCGTTCGGGCGCGCCCAGTAGTTGCCGCCGATGAAAGGCCCGCCGACGATATTCGGCCCTGGCGTCGTCGTGACGTTCAGCATCCCGACCTCGATCGGCCCGAAGAAGCCGTTGTCGACGTTATCCAGGTGGTTGTTCACGAGCCGGCTCGCCCAGTCACCACCCAGGCTGACCCCCTGGCCGTTCCCGGTGATCACGTTCGATGTGATGTTGGAGGCGCCCCGGTCGGACGAGGAGACGCCGATCCCGGCATTCTCCACGATCCGGTTCCTGACGATCTCCGCACTCGCGTGCTCGAGCTCGATCCCGTTCCCGCCGTTCCCCCGGACCATGCAGCCCCGGATGACGAGACCGCTCTCCTTGAGCGAGACGCCGAACGCGGCGTTCTGTGCGATCTCCGAGTCGACCAGGAGGTTCTCTTCCAACCGACCTGACAGGTCACTCTCGATCCCCCGCCCGTTCCGTGTCACGGTGCAGCCCTCGATCGTCACCCCGTCGCTCGGGTAGGACAGGCTGATCCCGGCTCCCTCGTTCTCCCGGATCACCGAGTCGCGGACGACCACGTGCTCAGCGCCGCCCATCGCGGCATACCCGCACCCGAGCCCGAGCCCGTTCTGCTCGACCAGGACGTCCTCGATCACCGTGCCGTTCACCCGCCCGACGTACACCCCGGTGCGGCTCCCGCGAGCGGAGAGGTTCCGGACGGTCACGTTCGTGATCGGGCCCTCCGACGAACCGCTGAGGTAGACGGCAATGCCGTTCGTGGCCGTCACCGCGTGGCCCATCCCGTCGAGCAGGACGTCTGAGCTCTCGATCGCCACCCCGAACGCCTCGCCCGTGAGATCGTGATCGAGGGTATAACTCCCCGGCTGACTGATCACAAGCCCGATCCCGAGCGTGGTTCGCGGTTCGATCGTCACGTCCTGTGCGCCGGTACACGCCGGCAGCGCGCTGAGCACGACGAGGCTCAGGCCGAGCAGCAGGATGATCGTTCGTTGGAGCGCCCACCGGCGCCGTCCATTCGTGGGTGTGCACGACATCTTTGTTCTCCAGCCGTTCCACTCCGGAGCGGCGATACGCATTCTGGCGTCTCTTCTCGCGCATCGAGATTGGTCGGAGCCCGGCACCACGGCCATGAAAGAGGGTCAGTCACTCCACGCGCGATTAGGGTAGGTTCACGTCCAGCATCATAATACTATTGAATCGATATTTCGTGGCACGGCGAAAACGAGAAGGAGGAGGGAGGGGAGCGGCACGAGGAGGGGGAAGGGTCTCAGCCCTCGCGGACCACGATGATCCGCCACTCTGTCCCGTGAATCCCCGCTGTTCCCCAGGTCGCCTGCTTCATGACCACCGCACCGCCGCCCGTCGCGTTGAAGGTGTAATTGCCGGTGCCCACCGGTTCGGCCGCCATCCGCCGGGAGATCTCCAGGAGCTCGGCATGGCCGGCAAACGAGGGGTCCGTGAAGACGTTCTTCCCGATCTCGTCGAGGTCGGGGTCGAAGAGGACGCGTCCGTCCGGCTGCATCGCCCATGCCGAGAGCGTCGTCCCGGCGACCGCCCGGTCGATTCGGTCGGCGAGCAGCATCGACGGATCAAAGACCACCGAGACGATGCCCCGGAACGACCCGTCCGCCCCGTGAACGGGGTGCTGCAGTACCGCCGCGTCGAACCCTTCCACCGCGGTGAAGATCGGCGAGATCCCAGGCCGGCGGTCCCGCAGTATCTCCTTGATGTGGGTCTGGTTCGCCAGGCTCGTCCCGATGATCCGTGAGTACTCCACGGGCATCACGGCAACGATTCGCCCCTCGGGATCGATCGAGAGCGCGTCGGCGACATGCGGCGAGGAGGAGGAGATCCGTTCGAGCGACGCGTTCGCATCCGGCCCAGCGAGACCCGATCGGCCGACCTCGGTGGCGGCCAGTGCGACGTTCGAGTCGATGTCGCCGAGGGTCGAGTTCACGTCGGCGACGATCGCGGCCAGGACGGTCGCGGGGTCGGCGTCGACAAGGGGTGCGCCCGTCGTCGGTACCGGCGGTGTCGCAGGGTTCGACCCGGAAAGCGATGCGCACCCGGCCGTGAGCACGATGGCCAGGGCAAGGATCAGACAGGGCAGGAGACGGGGGATCATCGACAAGAGTGGTCCCCCGGAAAAGATAATCCCGGCGGAGCCCGCGCCCTCACTCCGGGGGACGCGGGTCCGGTTTCGGGAGCAGGTCGCCGGCGAGGCGGACGGCGCAGAGGTCCCCGCACATCGAGCAGGTCTCCAGGGCTCCGTCGCGCTCGTGGATCCGCCGGGCATGGGCCGGGAAGAGGGCGAGCCTGAACTGCTCGTCCCAGTCGAGCCGGCGCCGGGCGTCGCCCATCCGGGCCTCCTGGTGGGCGGCGGAGCCGGCGGGGAGGCGGGAGAGGGTCCCGACATGGGCGGCGAGGCGTGCCACGCGGGTCCCCTCCACGATGTCGTCGCGGTCCGGCAGGGCCAGGTGTTCGGCCGGCGAGACCATGCAGAGGAAGTCGGCCCCATGCTGGCAGGCGACCGCACCCCCGATCGCCCCGACCACATGGTCGTACCCCGGCGCGATGTCGGTGACCAGCGGGCCGAGCAGGTAGAGCGGCGCGGACTCGGTCAGCTCTTTCAGCATCCGGACGTTGTACCCCACCTGGTCAAGGGGCATGTGCCCGGGCCCTTCGATCATCCGCTCGACTCCTGCCGCGAGGGCCCGCTTCGCGAGCCGCCCGAGCGTCAGGTACTCGGTCGCCTTCGCGAGCCGCTCCGCGTCGGACCAGCACCCGGGCCGCATCCCGTCACCGAGCGAGAGGACCACGCCGAACTCCCGCAGGAGCTCGCAGAGGTAGTCGAACTCGGCATACAGCGGGTTCTCCTCTCCCCGTTCCGCCATCATCACGGTGTGGAACGCACCGCCGCGGGAGACGACGCCCATCACCCGCGGGTCATCCACCAGGGCCCGGTACGCGTCCTGGTTCACGCCGCAGTGAAGGGTCAGAAAGTCGACCCCCTCGCGGCAGTGATCGCGGATCACGCGGAAGAGGAGGTCCGCATCCACGTCAGCCGCATTTCCGGCCTGCCGGACCGCCTCGTAGATCGGCACGGTCCCCACCGGCGCATCGAGTTCCAGGATCGACCGGCGGATCGCCGGCAGGTCTCCGCCGGTCGAGAGGTCCATCAGGGCGTCCGCTCCTTCATCGAGCGCTGCCCGGGCCTTCTCGAGTTCCAGGGCCGGGTCGCAGCGGGTCCCCGAGGTCCCGATGTTCACGTTCACCTTGACCCGGCAGCCCTCGCCGATCGCGCAGAACCGGTGCTCCCGCCGGGGGTTGGCCGGGACCACGATCCGACCGCGGGCGATCGCCCGGGCCACGTGGCGGGGGACCAGGCCCTCGTCGCGGGCGATGGCGTGGGCCACCTCGGGTACGGACGCGAGGCAGTCCTCGATCAGGCGGTGCATAAACAGGATATGGCCCGCGGTCGTTATATGGTTGTATGCCGATCCGATGGATTCCCGGGCGCGGGATGTTCGCCAATGCCTTTATCGCCGGTTCCGTGCTCGTCGACGCGGGCGTCATGCCCATGGCGGTCGAACCCTACCGGGACGAGATCGAGGTGATCGTCCTCTCGCACGGCCACCACGACCACACCGCCTACGTGCGGGAGATCGCCCACATGTGCAGCGCCCGGGTCGCCATCCATGAGGCGGACGCGCCGGCGCTCCTCGATGAGACCTATGCCCTCTCGTCCCACTTCGGTGCGCACCCGCCCGGCATCGTCCCGGACCTGGTCCTCCATGACGGGGACCTGGTGGAGGGACTCCGGGTCATCCACACCCCGGGGCACACTCCCGGCTCCTGCTGCCTCCATGATGAGGCGACCGGCGACCTGATCTCGGGCGACACGGTCTTCTCCGACGGCTGCTTCGGCCGGTACGACTTCCCTGGCGGGTCCCGCGAAGCCCTCGCCCGGTCACTCGACCGTCTCGCCATCCTCGAGGTGCGCGGGCTCTATCCCGGGCACGGCTTCCCCGATGAGGAGGGTGGGAACCGGCACATCCAGGCCGCACGGGAGATGATCCGCCACCTCTAAAGATGGAGCCCGGCACCTACTGCCTGGTCTTCCGAAACCACGCCCGTACGCTTGCGGTGGGCGGGCTGGGGACGGTCGCCTTCCAGGCGGGTTTCCACCTCTATATCGGCTCCGCGCTCGGCCCGGGAGGCCTTGCCCGCGTCGAGCGGCATCTCCGCCTCGCCCGCACTCAGGACCGGGCACCGCGCTGGCACGTCGACCGGCTCCTGATCGACCCTGGTTTCCGGGTGGTCGCGGTCATCACCGGGACCGGCACCGCGCGGTGCGAGTGCCCGCTCGCGCAGACGATCGGCGGCGAGGCCGTCCCCGGGTTCGGAGCGAGCGACTGCCGGTGCGGGTCGCACCTCTTCTACCGACCCGCCGACCCAGAACAGGAGATCACCGCCGCCTTTGCTGCGGTCGGCCTCGTCCCCACCGTCGTCCGTTTGGCCTGTTCGGATCCATTTCGAAAAGCCTATCATCGGGGGGGCGAAGGTGTTGATCAGAGGGACACCCCCATTTGACGATCAACGTCCTGTACGTGGATGACGAGCCTGCCCTCCTCGAACTCTTTCGGATCTTTCTCGGCCAGGATCCCGGTTTCCAGGTCAGCACCGCCCCCTCCGGTCGGGAGGCGCTCGCGGAGCTGGCCCGCAGCCCGGTCGACATCGTGGTCTCGGACTACCAGATGCCCGTCATGAACGGGATCGAACTCCTCAAGGCCTGCCGCCGTGACTTCGGCGAGATCCCGTTCATCCTCTTCACCGGCCGGGGGCGCGAGGAGATCGTGATCGAGGCGATCGACAACGGGGTCGACTTCTACCTCCAGAAGGGGGGCGAGCCCGAGTCCCAGTTCGCGGAGCTCCTCCACAAGTGCCGGCAGGCGGTCCGGCGCCGACGTGCCGAGGATGCGCTCCGCGAGAGCGAGGCACGCCACCGGGAGATGGCCGAGCGTATCTCGGAGATCGTCCTCCTCATCGACGAGCGCGGCATCCCGACCTACGTCTCACCCTCCATGGAACGGGTCACCGGGTTCTCCCCCGATGAGGTGGTCGGCCGTCCCCTCGACCCCGGGTTGATCGATCTCCGGGCCCTCGCCGCGATCCACGCTTCGAAGGCCGACATGGAAGCGGGCCGACCCAGCCCCCCGATCACGATCGAGAGCCAGCGACGCGATGGGGCGCCGATCGTCCTGGAAGGGACCGGCGTCCCCGTCCTCCGGGATGGCCGGTTTCGCGGGGTCCAGGTCGTCCTCCGGGACATCACCGAGTATCGGCGGACCGAGGACGAACTTCGTGCCGCTTACGAGCAGCTCTCGGCCGCCGAGGAGGAGCTCCGTCAGAGCTTCGACGAGCTGAAGGCAGGTGAGACGGACCTGCGCGCCTCGGAGGAGCGGGTCCGGGCGCTCCTCGACTCCACGCCGAGCGGCCTCCACCTCTACCACCTCGAGCCGGACGGACGGCTCGTCTTCCAGGGAGGGAACCCGTCGGCGGACCGGATCCTCGGCATCAGCCATGCGGAGCTCGTCGGACTCCCGATCGAGGAGGCTTTTCCCGGGCTCGCCGGAACGAATATCCCCGAACGCTATCGAGAGGTGGCCCGAACCGGCACTCCCTTCGTCCAGGAGGACGTCCCCTACCAGATGGACGGCATCGAGCGGTCATACCAGATCGCGGCCTTCCGGTTCAGACCCATGGAGGTCGCCATCCAGTTCATCGAGGTCACCCGGTATATCGTCATGGAGCGGGAGCTTCGGCGCCTCTCCCGGGAGTGGGAGGGGGTCTTCCAGGCGATCGGCTACCCGGTTCTGATCCTTGGACCGGACCAGGCGATCCTCGCGGCGAACCGGGCGGCGCTCCACGCGCTCGGTCTCGACCTCGCATCGTTGAGGGGCCACCGCTGCCACGATATCTTTCACCACGCCGCTGCCGCCCCCGACGGCTGCCCCTTCATCCGGCTGATGGAGCGGGGAGACGGTGGGGGCTCGGTCGAGATGGTGGTCGAGGCCCTGAACGGCACCTATCTCGTCACCTGCAACCCGGTCTACGACGACCGGGGGGCGGTCGTAAAAGTGATCCACACCATGACCGAGATCACCGAGCGCGTCGAGAACGAACAAGCCCTCCGCGAGGCCCACGACCGGATCGCCCTCCTCACCAGCCTGACCCGGCACGATCTCCGGAACCGGATGATGGTGGTCCAGGGATACCTCCGCCTCGCCGAACGGGAGGCAGACCCTGAAACCGCCGCCCATCACCGGGAGCTGGCGCTCCGAAACGTCGCGATGATGGAGCGGATCCTCGAGTTCACGACAGACTACGAACGGGTGGGCGCGCGGGCGCCCGAGTGGCAGCAGGTCGGGACGGTCGTCCGCCACGCGCTCGGCGAGGTCGAGCTGGACGGGATCCGGCTCGAGATCGAGGGCGGGGAGCGAGAGGTGCTGGCCGATCCCCTGCTGCGCAAGGTCTTCTCAAACCTGATGGACAACACGGTCCGATACGGCGAACGCGTCACCCGGATTCGGGTGATGGTCTCCATCGACGGCGATGCCCTCATCATCGCCTACACCGATGACGGGATCGGGATTGACGAGGGCGAAAAGGAGCGGATCTTCGAGAAGGGATACGGCAAAAACACCGGGCTCGGGCTCTACCTGGTCCCCCAGATCCTGGGAATCACGGGCGCCTCGATCACGGAGAACGGCCGCCCCGGCGAGGGGGTCCGGTTCGAGCTCCGCTGGGCTCAGGGGACCTGGCGTGAGCCGGCGGGGTCGGGAGGCGCCAGTCTTTAATAACCGGAAGGGTTCATCTGCCCATCATGCAGGTGCTGGGAATCTCCGGGTCCATGCGCGAGGACGGCAACACCGCCCGGCTCGTTCGGGCTGTGCTCACTGAGGTGGAGAAGGCCGGGATCGAGACCGAGTTCATCTCGCTGGCCGGACGGCAGATCGGGCCGTGCACCGGGTGCGAGCTCTGCCAGAAGGAGCACTTCTGCTCCATCCAGGACGACTGGGACGCCGTCGCTGAGAAGATGCTCGAGGCGCAGGTGGTGGTCCTCGGTGCGCCGACCTACTACTTCGACGTGAACGGCCAGGCCAAGAACCTGATCGACCGGACCTACTCCCTCTACCACCGGCGCCGGCTCGCCGGGCACGGCGGCGTCGCGATCACCGTCCAGGCGAACACCGGCGGCGACCGGGCGGTTCAGACGATCGAGGGGTTTCTCTCGACTCATGAGTTCGTCTCGCTCGGCTCCGTCGTCGGAAACGGCTACCGCGCCGGGGACATTGACCGCGACGACACCGCACAGGAGGCCGCGCGGACCATCGGACGGCGATGCGCCGCCTTCCTCGGGGATCGAAAGGGCTGAGGAATGCGGGATCGTCCCACTTACCCGGTCGTCACCGGCTCGTAGAGCGTGGTCCGCTGGGCAAACGGCCGGCCCAGGTCCGCGGCGATCCGGGCCATCTCCTCCGGGGCCAGATAGTCGGTCCCCGTCGCTCCCGCCCCGGCGGAGATCCGCTCCTCGAACATCGTCCCGCCCAGGTCATCCGCGCCGGCGATGAGCGAGAGTGCCGCCATCTTCACCCCGAGCTTGACCCACGAGGCCTGGATGTGGTCGACGTTGTCCAGGAAGAGCCGGGCGACCGCGACCAGGAGCAGGTCCTCTCGCCCGGTCGCGCCGGCTGAAGCCCGCCCCGCCAGGTACAGCGGCGTCTGGGGGTGGATGAACGAGAGCGGCACGAACTCGGTGAACCCCCCGGTCTCGTCCTGGATCTCCCGGAGAATGGCAAGGTGGTGGGCCCGGTCCTCGACCGACTCCCCGGATCCGTACATGATCGTCGCCGTCGTCGGGATCCCGAGGCGGTGCGCCTCGAGGATGATCCGGGCCCACTCGGCCGATGAACACTTGCCCGGGCAGATCCGCGCCCGCACCTCGTCGACCAGGATCTCCGCCGCCGTCCCGCAGAGGGAGCCGAGCCCCGCCTCGCGCATCATCAGGAGCTGCTCCTCGGTCGTCCGCCCGCTCCTCGCGGCCCCGTATGCCACCTCCATCGGGTTCGACGCGTGCAGGTGCACCCCCGGCGCCCCTTCGCGGCAGGCCCGAAGGATCGCCCCATAGGTATCGCCGTCGAAGTCGGGGGCGAGTCCTGAGACTGTGCAGATCTCGGTCACCTTCCGTGCTGCCGCCTCTCGTGCCTTGCCGATGATGCCCTCGATGGACAGCCGGAAGGCGTCCGGATCCTCCGCCCGCCGCGAGAAACCGCAGAAACCGCACTGGTTGACGCAGACGTTGGTCACGTTGATATTCTGGTTCCGGACCCAGGTGATGGTCGCGCCCACCCGCTCTTCGCGTGCCCGATCCGCCGCTGCCGCGACGGCGAACACGTCACGCCCCTGCGCCCGGAGGAGGAGCGCCGCCTCCGGTTCGGTCAACCGGTATCCCCCGGCGCAGTCCTCGAGCAGTGGTGCGATCGCATCGGACTCCGGAATCCATGTCATGTGCTATCACACTGCATGGTTTCTCCCGACGTATAATCCATCAGGTCCTGCGTCCTACGACATGGTATGACAGAACACGAGATCCTCTTCGAGGGGCGTACCGCACGAGCCTGCGTGGTGCCGGCGGGCCCCGTGAACCTGGTCTTCGCCGTAGGCGAACGGGGGCTGCTCGGGTGCGGTGCGATCGACGCCGGGGCCCTTCAGCGGTTCGGATACCCCGCCGCCCGCGTCCGCCCCACGACCGGGCCGTCGATTGAGACGATCGACGACCTGCTCGACGGCGAGGTGACCGAGGCGAACGAGGCGGCACAGGCCCTCGGCGTGGCGGTCGGGATGATCGGCCGCGCGGCGCTCGCCCGGCTGATCTAAACAGAAGGCTCTTCGCGGAGGAGGGAGTAGGTGGTCGACCGCTGCCAGAGCGTCCGGTCAAGGTCGGCGGCGATCCAGGCCATCATCGCCGGGTCCAGGTACGCCGCCTCTTCCGCCCCTGCGTCGACCGTTACCTCGTCCTCGAACATGGTTCCCCCCAGGTCATCGCCCCCGGCGAGGAGCAGGACCGAGGCCATCCTGGTGCTCACCTTGCCCCACGAGACCTGGATGTGGTCGATGTTGTCCAAAAAGAGCCGGGCGACCGCGATAAGGAGCAGGTCTTCCCGCCCGGTCGACCCGGGAGGGGCGTGTCCCGCCCGGAAGAGCGGCGTATTCTGGTGAATGAAGGGGAGCGGCACCAGCTCGGTGAACCCTTGGTACTCGTCCTGGACCTCACGGAGAAGGGAGAGGTGCCGGACGCGGTGAGCGACGGTCTCGCCGGAGCCGTACATGATCGTCGCGGTCGACCGGATCCCCATCGCGTGGGCCTCGCGAATGACGCGGAGCCAGGTCGCCGTATCACACTTTTTCGGGCAGATCACCCGCCGGACCTCGTCGTCCAGGATCTCGGCGGCGGTGCCCTGCAGCGTACCGAGGCCCGCTGCCCGCAGCCGTTCGAGAACCTCGACGGTCGAGATGTTCGCCTTCGCCGCAACATACGACACCTCCTCGGGCGAGCAGAAGTGGACGTCCACGCCCGGAGCGCCCTCCAGGATCCAGGTGATCAGGTCGACGTAGGTCTCGACCGTGAAGTCGGGGTGGACGCCCGAGAGCGGGCAGATCTCCGTGACCTGCCGTTTCCGGGCGAGGGCTGCCTTCTGCCGGACCTCGTCCCGTCCGAAGAGATAGGTCCCGGGCGCCCCCGGCGGCCGGCCGAAGCCGCAGAAGCCGCAGGTGTTCTTGCAGATATTGGTGACATGCAGGTTCTGGTTCCGGACATAGGTGACCCGGTCACCGACCCGCTCCTGCCGGCGCTCGTCGGCCGCCGCCGCGATCGCGAGCACGTCCCGCCCGGACCTCGCGTTCATCAGGAACCGGCCTTCCTCCTCGGTCAGGCGGTGGCCCGCGAGGGTGTCGGATAGCAGGGTGGAGAGGTTCATCGCCCGGTCACTTCCTCCGGCCTTTCCCGCGGGCCGGCGGCGCCTGGGCCTTCTCCCGGCGCGAGAGCCAGAGCTCGTAGACGAGCATCAGGCCGATCACCACGACGGCAACCTCGAAGAGGTGGAGCGGCAGGTACCCGACGATCGGCACGACAAAGACCGCCTTGCCGATCACCCACTCGGGCTTCACCGGCTCGAGCCGCCCGAGCCCGACGTATCCGCCCTCCTGGTCACGGATCGAGTTGTGGTCGCCCTTCGTGACGTAGCCGCCGTGGGCTGCGCCGAACTCGGCGGCCGCAGCGGAGTCATTCACCAGGTCGATCGCGCGGTGGATGATCGGGTGGACCTGCGTGTTGCCGTTCGGCCGGTAGATGATCACGTCACCCCAGACCGCCGATCCCGCACGATCGGGCTGGCTATTGAACCTCCCGACCCCCGAGACGGCCCCGTCCGCCGAGGTCGTCAACTCCCCGAACCGGTCGGGCGCGGCGACAAAGACCAGGTCGCCGACGTTCATGTTCGGGACCATGCTCTCGGACTCGATCGTGACCACCGCGGGCCAGGTGCCCGAGACCAGGAAGAGCGTGAGCGCGATCAGGCCGACCACGCCCACCACCCAGATCAGGTCCCGAGCGAGCGAGGCCCACCGGTCGTCCGAATCGCGCAGCCGGTCGAGCAGGGACGGGTCTGCCTTGGAAGCCCCCATAAGACCCTGAAGCGTTCCATGGCGGCGCTCTTATAAGTAGCGGATGACTAATCAGCCGCCGGGGCCTATAGTGATCCCATGCTCGAGTCCGCCGAGATCGTCCAGCGGTTCCTCGCAGCCAAGCGGCAGGTCCACCCCGAGGTCGTCGCCTGGATCCGGGAGCAGTCCGACCCCGGGCTCGTCGACCGGATCCTCCGGGAAGCCCCCGAGGACGCGGTCGTCATCTCGAGCGCGATGATCCCGTCGATCCGCCCAGAGCGGGACGGCGTCCGGTTTCTTGCCGACCCCCACCTCGAGGTGCTCGTCGGCGCTCCGGGGTCGAGCGAGGTGATCTCCTCTATCCAGGACTACGTCCACTACTTCCGCGACCGCTACACACGCCTCGGCGGGCTCGTCCGTTCCCGCGTCCACTCCATGCCGATCGAGGCCCTCGTCCGCACGAGCCGCTACCGGCAGCAGGAGTGCACCGTCATCGGGATGGTGGTCGACTGCAGGACGACCACCAAGGGTCACCGGCTCGTCCAGCTCGAGGACCCGACGGGGGTCATCCAGGTCCTCTTCAATAAGAACCGGCCCGACTTCGACCAGGCAGAGCGGCTCGTCCCCGACGAGGTGGTCGGCGTCCGGGGCAAGCTCTCCGACGACGGCTCCCTCTTCTTCGGTGAGCAGATCCTCCGCCCTGACGTCCCGGTCGGCCACGCCCCGTTCCTCTCCCGGGAGTCGGGGCGCGCGGTCCTGATCTCAGACGTCCATGTCGGGTCCGACACCTTTCTGCCCGACGCCTGGGACCGGTTCGCCGACTGGCTTCGTGAGAACGACGATATCGGCTATCTTCTGATCGCCGGGGACCTGGTCGACGGGATCGGCATCTATCCGGGCCAGGAGAAGGAGCTGACGATCCCGAACATCGACGAGCAGTACGCGGAGTTCGGCCGGATGATGCGCGACCTCCCCTCCCGGCTGCGGATCGTCGTCGCCCCCGGCAACCACGACGTGGTCCGCGGGGCCGAACCCCAACCGGTCCTCCCCGAGCGGTTCGCCGCCCCCCTCCCCGCAAACTGCACGATCGTGGAGAACCCGTGCCTGGTCTCGCTCCAGGGGATCCGGGTACTGATGTACCACGGCCGGTCGATCGACGACATGATCCCCCTTCTGCCAGGGACCTCGTACGACCGGCCCGGCGAGCTGATGGAGGAGATGCTCAAACGCCGGCACCTCGCACCGAGCTACGGGCGACGGACCCCGATCGCGGCCGCCCGGACCGACCGGCTCCTGATCGACCCGGTCCCCGAGGTGCTCCATACCGGTCACGTCCACATCATGGGCTTCTGCCAGTACCGGGGCGTGATTGGGATCAATGCCGGCACCTGGCAGGCGCAGACCGCCTTTCAGAAGCAGATGAACATCAACCCGACCCCGGCCCGAGCCGTCTCGCTCGATCTCCAGACCCTCGCGGTCGAGGCCTTCGACTTCTCCTAGAGCCGGATGCGCTGCCGGGCGGCGTACCCCCGCCGTTTCGCCTCCGACGAGACCAGCTCGGCCTCCTCGAGGTCGACGCGGACCAGGTGGACCAGCACGGGCAGGGCGGACAGGCGTGACCTCGAGAGCCCGCGGGCTGCCGCCACGCAATCGAACTCCGCGGAGGAGGGCGGCACCCGGGTCGCATGCCCCGTCAGCTGGAGACCAAAGAGCGCGTCCATCGAAGCATACGGGTCGTAGACTGCCACCGAGACGCGGGGGTTGAAGAGGAGGTGCGCGAACTTCTCACCCCCCTCGGTAAGGAGGTAGAGCCGTTCGTCGATCAGCAGGTACTCGAGCGGCGTCGCCCGCACCTCGTCCCCATGCCCCGTGCAGAGGGTGCAGGTGTTCCGGGCGGCGAGCCCCTCGAAGACCATCGCCCGGACCTCCTCTGCCGGCATCCCGGACGCCTCGCGGAGCAACCGGCGCCGGAGGGCTACACCCGCCGCAGCGAACGACTCCGGGTCGGCCGGCACCGTCGCCGCCAGGACCAGGCGGTCCTTGAAGGCCTCCGCAGCGGCCCGGAACCGCTCCTCCGCGCCGGGAGCGGGGAGGATCCAGAGCGCGACCGGGAGGCGGGCGGGGACCGACCGGGCGAGCCGTTCGAGCCCGGCGGGGGTGAGGCCCGCAGGGGCGAGGACCAGGACGCATCCCCCCGCGTCCCCATAGTCCACCGTTCCGGACGAGAGGGGAACGGTCATGGCCGGGCCGAGGAGGAGGGCGAGCAGCCCGGCGGCATCGGCCCCTTCGCGGTCATGAAGGACCAGGGTTCGGACCATGGCTGAGCGAATGCGCCGGAAGATGATGAACTCTGCGGCGGCACGGGTGCTCGAAACCACACCAATATCCCGTAGGGCGATCCACAGATCATCATGGAGACCGCTGCGGGGAGCCAGGGCGGAGACACGATCTACCGGCAGGCCTTCGAGGCCATCGACCATCCCGTCTACGTGATCGGGCCCGACGGCACGATCGAAGCGGCAAACCGGGCGACCGGCGAGATGGTCGGGGAGCCGGTCGAAGCCCTTCTCGGGCGCCGCTGTCACGAGGTCTTCCACGGGCACTCGGACTTCATCGACGCGTGCCCCTTCCGCCGTTCGTGCACCACCGGCACTCGCGAGCGGACG
Source organism: uncultured Methanospirillum sp. (assembly GCA_964386835.1). Lineage (GTDB taxonomy): Archaea > Halobacteriota > Methanomicrobia > Methanomicrobiales > Methanospirillaceae > UBA288. The sequence continues at coordinate 2,551 of CAYLUL010000016.1, read as the reverse complement.
GTGATCCACCAGAACTCCCGCTGGTTCGTCGCCGCCATCGAGCCCCTCGAGACGGGCGGGGCCGTCCACACCCTGCTCGAGATCACCCGCCTGCGCGAGACCGAGGCGATGCTCACCGGGTTCCTGACCGATGCCGTGCTCCGGCTCGCCCGTCCCACCGGGGTGATCGCGGAGACCCTGGTCGCCCTAGCGGACGACCTGGAGAGCGGCCACCTCACACCGGAGGAGGTCGCGCTCACCCTCCGGTGCGAAGCGGCCGGGGCTCGGGGCCTCACCGCAACGATCAACGCGCTCAAGAACAGTGTCGCGGGCGACCTGAAGGGGATCCCGGAAGACTACCGACGCTTCCTGCTGGAGTGAGCACGTGAACCGGCTCATCAGCGAGGCTGATCTCGGTGCAAAGCAGCTCTTCCTGGTCCTCTCCCCCCCCGACCGCCTCCGCGAGCAGAACCTGGCCCTCACGGGGGAGCTCCTCTCGGCGGGATACCGGGTCTGTGTCATCACCACCAACTATCCCTACCGGGTGCTCTCCCGGCTCTACGGATCGGCCGGCCTCGACCTCGACCGGATCGACTTCATCGATGCGATCACGCCGTACGCGCTCGGCTCGATGCCCCCACCAGACCCCCGGTGCCGCTATGTGCAGGCCCCGACAGACCTGACCGAGATCGGGATCGGCGTCACCGAACTCCTGGGGGCCCACCCAGGGGAGCAGACCTGCATCCTGATCGACTCGGTCTCGACGATGCTGATCTACCTCTCGTCATCAAGCCTCTCCAAGTTCATCCACTTCGTCGCAAACCGGCTCCGCCTCCTCGACCACTCGGGGATCTTCCTCGCGGTCGAACAGGGGCTCGACCCGATGCTCCTGACCCAGCTCGTCACGTTCGTCGATGCGACGATCGAGGGCCAGGCCTAGCCGCGCTTTTTTATACAGGGGTGCAGAACCTGCTTCACATGCCGAACGTCGTCGTGTACTACACGGAAAACTGCCCGTACTGCCGCATGGTCAAGGCCTTCCTCGACCAGCGAAAGGTTCCCTATCGAGCGGTCAACGTCGGGACCGACCGCCAGGCCGCCCGCGAGATGATCGAGCGCTCCCAGCAGTACGGCGTACCGGTCACCACGGTCGATGACGAGGTGATCATCGGCTACGACGCGAAGAGGCTCGGCGAACTCTTCGGCGGCGAGCAATCGGAGACGTCGCTCGACGTCCTGATCGTGGGTGCCGGGCCGGCGGGGCTGACGGCCGGGGTGTACTGCTCGCGAAAGGGGTTGAAGACCCTCCTCATCTCGACCACGATCGGAGGCCAGGCCCTCGAATCCTGGGCGATCGAGAACTACATGGGCTTCCGGATGATCAAGGGCGACGAGTTGATGCACCGGTTCGAGGAACAGGTGCGCTCGCAGAACATCCGGCTGGAGCTCGACCGGGTGACCGGCGTGACTCGTGAGGACGGCCGGTTCCGGGTCACCACCGAAGGCGGAAAGGCCTACAAGGCGACGGCGATGATCGTCGCCTCGGGCAAGCACCCGAAACAGCTCGGGATCGCCGACGAGCACCGCTACCTCGGTCGCGGCCTCTCGGTCTGTGCCACCTGCGACGGGCCCCTCTTCCGTGACAAGCGCATCGCCGTGATCGGCGGCGGCAACTCTGCCGTCCAGATGGCGAACGAGCTCGCCGGCATCGCGGGGCACGTGGACGTGGTCGTGCGTTCCGACTTCAAGGCCGACAAAACCGACATCAACCGGCTCGAAGAGAAGGCGAACGTCACCATTCACCGGGGGTGGGAGGTCACCGCGCTCCACGGGGACGCCTTCCTCACGGGCCTCACGATCCGAGAGCGGAACACCAGCAGGGAGGTCCGGCTCGATGAGGACGGGGTCTTCCTCGACATCGGCTGGCTGCCGAACACCGACTTCCTCACCGGCTTCATCGCGCTGAATGAGAAGAACGAGGTGGTCGTGGACGAGAACTGCCACACCAGCATCCCCGGGTTCTTTGGGGCCGGCGACGTCACGAGCATCAACTCCGACCAGATCATCATCGCCGCGGGTGAAGGAGCGAAGGCCGCGCTCGAGGCCTTCGCCTGGGTGACAACGCACCAATAAATGGGCGGAGGGCTCCCCCACCGCCCCCCCTAGAGAGTGTTGAAGAGGGTCACCACGTCGGCGAAGTCGATCCGTCCGTTCTGGTTGAAGTCGAACGCGGCGACCGGCTCGTTCGCGCTGATCCAGTCCATCTGGTTGAAGAACAGAACCACGTCCGCGAAGTCCTTTCTTTCGTTTCCGTTCACGTCGTCATAGAGCCCATCGCCGACAGTGTCCGTCGGCAGCCCCACCCCGCCCGGCACCTGGACGACCGAGCCGTTCTGTGTCGGGGTCGGGGTAGGAGTCGGCGTGGGAGTCGCGGTCGGTGTTGGGGAGACCAGGGTGGTCTCAATCCGGTCCAGGTTCATGCCATCCCCGGTGAAGGCGAAGCGGAGTTCCTGCGAGCCGGCCACCAGGTGGACCGTCGTCGAGACGGTCTCGAAGGAGGATGTCATGAACC
>CAYLUL010000015.1:0-21342 GCA_964386835.1 uncultured Methanospirillum sp. | reverse complement strand
CGTTCTGGTCGCCCCGCGCTACCTGGCAGATGTTCTTGGTCTCGATGATCTTGCCGCTCGCCTTGTAGATCTGTTCCCGCTCCTGCCAGGCACAGTCGGGATCGAACGCGATGCCGAGGGTTGTGGCGAGCATGGTAGCCGCCAGGTCCTCCGCGTACTCGCCCGAGATCTCCTCGGTCTCACCGAACGCATGGTGTTCAGAGAGGTAGCCGTATGCCTCGGTCTCCTGTGGCAGGGCAAGGCCGATCGCGGCCGAGACCAGGCGTGAGGGCTCATTCGTATCGTTCCTGGCCATCACGCAGTAGACGATCTGCCCGGGCTGGATCTCGCAAAGACCTTCCTCACGGGGCAGCTCCTTCGCCATCGGGGGGAAGATGGAAGAGACGTAGACAAGGTTGCATCGCTCGATCCCGGCCTGCCGGAGTGCGAGCTCGAAGGATGCGAGGCGGTCCTTGTGGATACCAACCCCCCGGGTGAAGAAGATCTTCGACGGAACAACCATATGTCAGCTTGTTTGATGGTTTACGCTTTTTAATTTTCGGTGCGTATATCCAACCGATCGACGAGAGAACGCCGATACATCGATCTCTCGAGCGCGGAAGGGAGCTCGGCGCAGGAAGCCGGCTCGCCGGTTTTCTCACAGGAACAAGAAGGCGGAGCTGGACGTCCACGGGCCGGCACCGGTCCAGGAGAGTCCCCGCAGGATCATGACGTGAACGGGCTCGCTGCTTGTATGAACCGGTTTGGAAATTGCTGATGGTAGTTGGAAAACGTGAAAGAGAGTTCGATCAGGCTATCGATCCTCTCCCAGACGAAGAACGCCGAGAGCGATTTCACCTGAGATGAAACCGTCACGAGCCCGATAGATCCGGTCCAGAGGAAGATTATTGATGCCGCAGTCTGGCGTTCGTTCACGTGAACAAACGAAGCCAATCCTGCCCGATCATGATTCGCACGTCAATCGCCCCAATCTTCAAACTAGTGGTCTGCTCGAGCCAGTCAACCAGCGGGTGCGTTTTCCCCCGAGAAGGACAGAATTGGCGACCATGATCATCAGGACGCACAACTCCTCAGTTGCAGACATGCCGTCATTGGTCCTGTAACGGCATGTACCAGACGTGCATGCCCTCGAGCCCACCGGAGATCCCGGTGTTGTTGATCAGGGTTCCTCCGAAGGTGTATCCCGCCCGCGCGAAGATGAGATTGATCGGTTGAGAGGCGGCTCGGGCAATGGTGTAGGCGGTGTCGATCCCCGCCCTGCGCATCGCTTCCTCCATGCGTGTGAGGAGGAACGTGGAGAGACCAAGTCCCCGGAACTCCGGGCGTGTCGCAAAGTCGGTCATCTCGACGTTCCCTTCCACCAGGTGCATATCAGCCGAGGAGACGGCAGCGAGCTTCCGACCCATGTGGACGCAGAAGTAACGGATGTCGTGTGCCATCGTCTCCTCGATATACGCCTCGTTCTGGATGGGAAATGGGTAGGTGGCAAAGATGTCCCTGAATAGGGCGGCGATCGCAGGGGCATCCGCTGATGACGCCAGCGAGAAGCGCGCACCCGGGGGGAGGGAGCAGGAGGAAGTGGTTCCGGGTGACGCCAGAACGGTCTCCAGGGTCCGATCATCCTGAGCCCGCACCGGATCCCGAAAGAGGGAGACGAAGAACCCGTCCTCCCTACCCCGGAAGAGACGGGGGACCGTTGCTTCCACGACATATCCCCGGCCAGCGAAGACATCGAGAACGGATGCCGGAACCTTCGCGAAGATCTTCGTGTACCCCTGTTGTTCGGCCAGGTCCTCCAGGTCGTCGATGAGGTGGGGCAGGTCAGCGGGGTCCAGTCGAATAACGTAGACCCGGTTGCTGAGGGGACCGTGCTGAACCGTGCTTCCTCCGATGGTTATGACGGTATCAGGCATCATTCCGTCGTTCGATCCGTAACGTATTCTTCGGCACGAGCGCGATCGCCGGGTCCTCGTATGAGAGGAGGCGTGCAATCCCCTCCGCCTGCGACTCGTCGGCACTATCGAGCTTGAGGTAGCGCTGACAGGTGGCGCACTGGCGGTCACACCAGGACGGTTCGTACGAGTCGGGCTCCTTGTAGGAGCAGATCATCCCCTCGTAGTTCCGGAGCACCACCTTGTTCGTGCCCCATGAGATCTGGTAGTTGGGCATCAACGGGATCTTGCCACCGCCTCCCGGGGCATCGATCACATAGGTGGGCACTGCAAAACCACTGGTGTGACCGATCAGGTGCTCGATAATCTCGATCCCCTTCGAGACCGGAGTCCGGAAGTGGGTCAGTCCCTCCGAGAGGTCACACTGGTAGAGATAATACGGCCGTACACGGTTTCGAACGAGCGCCTGGACGAGTGCCTTCATTATCCGCGGACAGTCGTTGACACCCGCAAGGAGGACGGACTGGTTACCGAGAGGGATCCCCGCGTCAGCCAGACGTCGAATCGCCGTCCGTGACGAGGTCGTGATCTCGACCGGGTGATTGAAATGAGTGTTGACCCAGAGGGGGTGGTGCCGGGCGAGCATCTGCGCGAACTCCGTAGTAACGCGGTACGGGAGCACCACGGGCACCCGCGTTCCGATCCGGACCACCTCGACGTGGGGGATGGCATCGAGCTCGGAGAGGATCCAGTCCAGGTACTCGTCAGGAAGCATGAACGGGTCACCCCCGGAGAGGAGAACGTCACGGATAGCGGTTGTCTTTCTGATGTAGTCCAGCCCGGCACGGATCTCGTCGCGTGTCGGGATCGAGTCGACATCCCCGACACGACGCTTGCGAGTGCAATGGCGGCAGTACATGGCACAGACATTGCTGACAAGGAAGAGCACCCGGTCGGGATAGCGGTGCGTGATGCAGGGGGCGGGGCTGTCGGTATCCTCGGCGAGCGGGTCCGTCATGTCGTTGGGATCATTACAGAGCTCTGCCGGGTCAGGGAAGCATTGTCGGAAGACAGGGCCCTCTGAGAGATAACTGGTATCGATAAGGGAGAGATAGTAGGGAGTGATCCGGAGTGGAAACGTGCGAATGGTCTCCTCGAGCTGCGCCCTCTTCTCAGGGTCAAACTCAAGACCCAGCAGCGCCTCGAATGTATCGATATCCGTGATCGAGTGCGTGACCTGCCATCGCCAATCCTTCCAGTTCTCGATGGCAACGTCCGGCTCGATCTGCTCGGCGATTGCCTGCTGTTTAGGGGAAAAAATGACCATGATGGTTCCTCCGGCCATACTTCGACCCCAGGACCATAAAAAAGGTTCGGATTTGACCAATAATTGGCTGAAATCGCCATATCGCCAATATTTGGGGGATTCGAGCCAGCTCCACCCGTCCAGGAGCGACCTGAAGACGACCTGACTTTTTGTATCTGAAGGCCGCACTAGAGCGTGTAGGTGCCGGCGCAACCCTTTCCCACCGCCTCGATACCTCCCCCCTTTTCCGCTGGAGATACACCTCCCACGCCTCGAAAAACCGGTTTTGATTGTCACGGGGGATGAACACCGGGATTTTTAAAAAGAGGCCGGACCTCTCTCCCCATTGATCAGGCTGCCGCCAGGTAAAGCACGTGGGATGGAAACCACCGGCGGAGGACGCCTCGTCACTCGATCGAGGCAGACTCGTTAATGCCATGTGCCGGTCTTTATACCTCCCGCGTGAAAACCTGAGGTGAGGAATCATGAAGGTTGTCGCGTTCAACGGGAGCCCCAAGAGAGACGGAAACACCGCCCGCCTGCTCCGGTACGCACTCCAGGAGCTGGAGGCCGCCGGCTGCGAGACCGAGCTTGTCCAGGTTGGGGGTCTTCCCCTCCGGGGCTGCCTCGCCTGCGGAAAATGCTTCGAGCGCAGGGATCGGCGGTGCGTCAACGACACCGACGGAATGAACGGTCTGATCGCGACGATGCTCGAGGCGGACGCGATCCTGCTCGGGTCCCCCACCTTCTTTGCGGACGTCTCGAGTGAGATGAAGGCGCTGATCGACCGGGCAGGGTACGTGACCCGGGCGAACGGCAACCTGCTCGCCCGCAAGCCCGGCGCCGCCGTGGTCGTCAACCGCCGAGCGGGAGCCATCCATGCCTTCGACACGCTCAACCACTTCTTTTTGATCGGCGAGATGATCGTGGTCGGATCATCCTACTGGAACATCGGCGTCGGGCTCACGCCCGGGGATGTCGACGCCGATGAGGAGGGCATCGCGACGATGCAGACCCTTGGTCGGAACATCGCATGGCTACTGGCGCGGCTCGAGAACGGAGGCAGGGACTGATGGACGTCGAGGATTTCGCCCGGAGAGGACTGCGCTCCGGACATGATCGTGGTGCGATCGAAGAGGCGCTTGCGGACCGCGTGCAGGAGTTCAAATCGGTCGACCGGGCGTACGCAACGGACTTTGCCCGGGCCGTTGTCGACGAAGTGCTCCTGACGAGCGGCCTCAAGGGCGACCTCTTCGAGACCACCTCGTCCGGGGTCACGATGGGCGAGTTCGGAGTCGGGTCACGAGGCACGGGTGACTTCTTTGCCCACAGCCAGATCGCCCGGATCATCGGCACGACCTCCGCATCGGTCGGCGTCGACCAGATGGATGACGCCGGGGCAGTCCAGGTGGGAGACAGGTACGTCTGCTGCACGGTGGATGGCATGCACTCGCGCCTTTCGGACTTTCCATTCCTCGCCGGCTTCCATGCCACGCGAGCGACCCTCCGCGACGTGCTGGTGATGGGCGCCCGACCGATCCTGCTCTTCTCGGACATCCATGTAGCCGACGACGGAGACGTGGCCAAGATCTTCGACTACACGGCCGGGATCACCACGGTCGGTGAGGAGCTCGGGGTGCCCCTCATCTCCGGCTCGACGCTCCGAATCGGGGGGGACATGGTGCTCGGCCCACGGATGACCGGGTGCGTCGGCACGGTCGGGATCGCCGGTCACCTGACCGCACGCCGGGAGCTCGCCCCCGGGGACGTCCTCCTCATGACGGAAGGGGCCGGCGGGGGAACGATTGCAACCGCGGCACTGTACTCGGGCCACCCGGAGGTGGTGGAGCGGACCATCAACCTCCAGTTCCTCTACGCGTGCCAGGCGTTGATCGAGAGCCCCCTCCTCGAGACGGTCCACGCGATGACCGATGTGACGAACGGCGGGCTCAGGGGGGACGCCCACGAGATGGCGCGCACCGCCGACTGCCGGATCGTGGTCGAGGAGAAGGCGATCGGACCGCTCGTGGACCCCGTGGTGAAGACGATGCTCGACACCCTCACGGTCGACCCCCTGGGAGTCTCGCTTGATGCGCTGCTGATCGCCGCTCCCCGCGGGGCGGTCGATGCGATTGCGGGATTGGTCCGGAGCACGGGGGTACGGTGCGAGGAGATCGGCCGGGTCGAGACGGGACCGGCGGAGGCCGTCCTGGTCGTGGACGGAAGAGAGGAGGACTTCACACCCCGCTTCCGTGAATCGGCGTACACGCCGCTCAAGAAGGTCGTCGATACCCAGAAAGGGGATGTCGATGCGATGACCGCACGTGTCGAGGCCGCTTCAGCGGCCGCGATCGAGAAGAAAGCACGGGTCCGGGCGCGCCTCGCCGCCCGGCGCGCCTGAACATCCCCCTATTTACGGGTGGGGCTTCCGACCTGTCGCACAGATGTTGTAGGCGAGGTACGGAAGCCTCTTTTCCACGATCGGTTCGATCCGACGTGCGAGGTGGTAGACGGGGCGGGCGAGGTTGAGATGGGCGAACGAGCATCGCTTCACCCGGATGTCGACGTACGAGGCTTTGGTCAAGAGGGCTTCCATCTCCGCATCCGAGTAGTAGTGCTCGCCGAAGTTGCCCATTCCGACCTGCCGGACTCGCGCGAGCTCCCCCAGGGTGTGGATCGCCGGCAGCCCTGCGGTCAGGAAGTTGCGCCCGAGCGTGCAGAGTGCGACCCTCCCGCCTGGCCGGAGCACCCGGTACACCTCCGCGAGCATTCCCGCAGGGTCTTTGAAGTACGAAAACGCGAGTAGACTCGAGACCGCATCGAAACTGTTGTCCTGGAAGGGCAGGGACTCGCCGGTTCCCACGGTCCAGTCGGCCTCAGGGGCCCGATCGCGCCCCCGGACGATCATCTTCGGTGAGATGTCGAGACCAATCCCATGACCCCCGCGCTCGAGGTACTGCTCAACAAAGAGACCGGTGCCGCACCCGATATCGAGGAGCCGGCCCCCAGGGGGAAGCCAGCCCATCACCTGGTCGGAGATGTGCTGGTGGTACGACCGGCCGGGCCCCTCCGTGTACCGCCGGTCGTAGATCTCGGCCACCTCGTCGTAGTGGCGCTGTATCTTTGCCGGCCCGGTCACCGGCACACCTCCAGCATCCCGGCGAGGAGCGCCCCGATCTGGATGTACTCCCCTGCCCCTTCTGCCAGACGCGCATCGGTCGCGGCAAGTGCGATGGCGATCCCGGGGTCATTCCGCCGGCGGCGAACCGCCTTTCGGAGTTCGTACAGGACCTCGCGGCCGGAGAGCCCACCGTGAATCATCATCAGCTCGGCGAGCCGCTGGGCTTCCGATAGATCCCCCGCATCGATCGCCTCCATCACCTCCCTGGCGGTTGCCCCCGCCTCGGTCTGCTCATAGGCATTGAGCTGAAGAGGCTGCTCCGATCGGATGGTCAGTTCAAGGAGCATGATCGCGCGACGAAGATCTCCCCGGGAGGCGGTTGCGATCATCGCCACATCGTCTTCAGGGACGGACGCCGCACCCTCCATCTCCAGTATTCGTCCCAGGTGGGCGATCACCAGGTCGACGGAGAGAGGCCGGAAGATCACTGGGAAGCACCGGGACGTGATGGGGGGGAGCATCCCCGACTGCCGCGCGGTGATGAAGACGAACCGGCATGTCCTCGAGGAGCGCTCCATGGTCCGACGGAGCGCCTGTTGCATCTCCATGGGAAGCGTGTCCGCCTCGAGAAAGACCATCATCTTGAACTCGGCGTTGAAAGGCTGGATCGCGGCGTACGTGCGAATGATCCGCTTCACGTTGGCAAGCAGGCTCTCGTCCTTACGGTAGAGGTGCGAAAACCGCTCGTCTGCCTCCAGGTAGGCTCGACCCTCGCCAAAGAGATCCCCGCTTGCGATAATAGTGGTGTTCTCTTCGGCCTGGTCGCCATACAGCGCCTTCCCCAGGCAGTGCACAGCGCTCATTCGCCCCGATCCGCTCGGCCCGGCGATCAGCAGGTGCGGCATCGAGCGTCTCTCGGCGAATGACCGAAGAAACGCCGTGGCTCGGTCCTGGCCGATGAGCTCATCGAAGGTCCCGGGGCGGTATCTCTCAATCCAGAGCACGACTCAACTCCCGGACGATCTCAGCTATTGCGGCCTGCAACAGATAATGATTGTCGAGTCCCCGGACGAGGGCGTCCGCCTCGAGAGGGGTCAACCCTCGATACGCCTCCGTAATGAGGGGCAGAGCGCGGGTCAATTCGTCCACCACGGTGAGGGTGGCGGTCCGAGCCGTGCGAGAGAGCGGGTTGAGGTCGATCGTGACGACGATCGCGCCCATCGCCCTCAGGGCTTCACACCGATCCCCATCCTCGAGCGGCACCAGGACGAGGTCAGCGCATCCGATCCCGTCGGGAAGGCAGAGGGCCCGGTCGTGATCGAGAGGGATGCGGCGCTCAGGGGTGCCTTTCAGGACCGTCGCACCCGCATCCTCGAGGAGGCGGGTGATCCGGGCCATCCGCTCCTCGGTCCGGTGAAACAGGTTCACCTCGATCCCACAGCCCGTCACCTCCTGGAGCCGTGCGCACTCAGGCGCCGCGAGCGCAGCCGTATTTCCATTCACTGAGAGGACCGGGTGGCGGGCCTGGAGGAGAAGGGCAGCGGCAATGCGGGCTGCCTCGCGGGCGGTTACGGTGCTCTTCTCGCCGATCAGGTAGTCGAACGCCTCCGCCCGCCCGTGGGCGGCAAGGCCCTCGAGGGCGACGACTCCCGCCCGAGCGCAGTTAGCAAGCCGTTCTCGAATGACCAGCGAGTGATACCGGGGGTGATCGAGCGGGATCAAACGCTTTCCTCCAGAACAGAGAAGCCGCGGGACGCGACGGAGAGCGTGTGCACGTGTCCAAATGGAGCGAGCGCCTTGGGGGCATCCTCGCCGATAGCGAAGATGCCGTCGCCGAGCATCGTCATCGAGGCCGGCACCCCGGCCCCATCACATGCGTCGAGGGCCGCACGGACACGTCCGGTGACCAGCCCGCTCGCGTCAGCGAACTCGCGGGAGGCCTGCACCAGCGAGGCCAGGCCACCAGGCTCAGACTCGGGAAAGGCGGAGCGGACACGGACCATCGCCGTGTCGGAGTCCAGGACGCCACGGGTTGATATCGGGCCGAACGATACGGCGTAGACCGAAATATCGGTCTCGTATCGGAGGATCTCGCCATCGATCCCGGGGGTGAGCCGGACGACGACACCCCCGTCCTGTTCTGCCGCGACATCCCCGAGCCCGGTTCGAAAGAGCACCTCGATCTCGTGGGCCGCGGAGGCGATCGAGGTGCGCGACAGGCCGAGTTCGAAGAGGGCGGAGAGGGCCGCCCCCGATGCAAGGAGTGCGGCGGCGGAAAGCCCGAAGCCCGCCCCGATCGGGAGGGCGCAGGTCGTCGTCAGGTCGGCCGTTACCCCAAGGCGGGACATCAGGTGTTCGACCAGCGGCGACCCCTCCACGATAGTGGTGACGCCGCACGGGCTCGCGCAGCAGACGCGGACGTGGGGCGTGAAGGACGGCATCGCCTCGACCGTAACCCCCTCGGCGATCACCACCCCGCCGCCGATCGACCCAGTCACCGCCCCGTCAGGACCGGTGCACCTCTGGAAGTAGCCGGAGATATGGCCGGGGGACCAGGCTACTGCACGCTCGACCATACGGCCGCTGCCACCTCCTCCTTAGTCCCCTCGACCTCGAGGATGCCCCGGGGAGAGTGAAGCGCGAACGTCCCTCCTGACGCTCCCATCGCCTCGGGGGTGTTCGCCACGACGAGGGCCGCCCCCTTCTCGAGGAGGGAGCCCGCCTGCGCATCGGCGTCCTGTGCAAGTTTGAAGGCGATCGCGATCGGGTGGAACCGCTCGATCACCTCGTCGAGAATCTTCGGGAGCGTCTCCAGCTCGATCGTCGCTGGTGTGCCGCTCGGGATCTTTCCTGGGTACCGGGCCGGCCTGAAATCGGAGACCGCCGCCGCGGAGACGTAGAGGTCGATCCCCTCCGCTTCGCCGATCGAGAGGACCGCCGCGTGCATCTCCTGTGCATTCTGGATCGGGATATTCCGAACACAGGGGAAGTGGTCGGCGTGGACTACGGTCACCTCCGCCCCGCGCCGGAAGGCCTCGAGTGCCAGAGCCCGGCCCATCCGGCCCGACGAGCGCGTCGTCAGCACGCGCACGTCGTCCACGATCTCGCGGCAGGCGCCACTCGTCACCAGGACTCGCCGCCCTCGAAGACTTCCGGCGTTGACCGCCCGCTCGACGCAGAGCACGATCGTCTCGATGTCAGCGATCTTCGCGCGCCCTTCCTCGACCCGGGGGGGGACAACCTCGATACCGAACGAGGTCAACCGTTCGAGGTTCTCCGAGACTGCCCGGTGGCGATACATCGTCTCGTGCATCGCCGGAACGACCACAACAGGAAGCCCGCTCCCGAGCGCGGTCGTGGCAAACGTCGTCACCGTGGTGTCGTCGATCCCGTGGGCGATCTTGCCGATCGTGTTCGCCGTGCAGGGGGCGACCAGGAGCAGATCGGCTCTCCCCTCCGCACCGCACCAGGTGACGTGCTCGACCATGCCGGAGAGCATCGTGATCGCCGGTCTCCCGGTGGCGTACGTCAGTGCGTCGGGGTGCACGATGCGGGTTGCGGCGGGTGACAGCACCGACTGGACCTCCGCTCCCCTCCGCCGCAGTTCGTGGGCGAGCCGGATCGTCTCGACCGCAGCGATCGATCCGGTCACGGCGAGCAGGATCGTTCTTCCCTCAAGTGTCTGATACATCACGGGATCACCAGGTCGTGGACCGTGTGAAGACGGCCCGGTGCGTACTTCTTGATCACGCGAACAGAAGAGGTGAGCGGAAGCCCAACCGCCTCCGCACGCCGGGCAAGCTCGGGAGCGAGCGCGCCGGCGCATGTCTCGACCGCATGGAGGTGCAGCCGGCTGCCGGACCGTGCGTGGGCAAGGGCGTTTTCCAGGAACAGGGAACCATCGAAGTGCCCGAGCACGAGCCGGTCGTACGTGCCCGAAAGGAGGTCCCGGCAGTCGCCGCATTCGGGCCGAACCCGGTCGGCAAGGCCGTTCTCTTCGATGTTCCGACAGAGAAATCCGTGGGAGACCGGGTTGATCTCCATCGCATGGACCGTCGCCCCTGCGCGAGCAAGACTGAGCGCGAAGTACCCGATCCCGGCAAAGAGGTCGGCAATGCGCTCACCCGGCCGGACGAGGCGGGCGAGCCGCGCCTTCTCTTCGCGGTTGCCCTGTGAGAACATGACGCGCACCGGGTCGAGCCAGTAGCATAGACCGGACTCGCGGTGGGCGACCTCCCCGACCTCGCCGAAGATCACCTCGACCCGGGGGACCCGTTCCACCCCTGTATGCCCCTGGATCCAGAGCACCCCCCGAGGCCGGCAGCGCTGGATCGCATCCTCGAGAGAGGAGGAATCCGGCCGGTCACCGTGGAACAGCACCAGATCGCCGAGTCGTTGATATCCACGGATCGCTCGATTGCTCCGCTCAGGAAGGTCCAGTTCCCAGGGGAAACCGTTGCGGACCGGCACGAAAGCGGTCTCGCCATCAACGAATGGACGGCGACCCGGGTCGACCCACGCCCGTCCGCTGCACTCCCGGAGGGCCGTCGCTGGACACCGCCGCACTCGCATGGCTCACCCGAGGACGACCAGGCGGTCTTTGTCCCGGAGGACCCGGACCTCCCCGCCCGCCTCCACGTCGAGCCACGCCGGCCGGAGGACCTCGATGGTCCGACCGGAGTCCGGATCGAGGAGCCCAAGCATGCCGCCGTCGATATAGGCGACAAGGGAGTCGGACGCGTCGGAGGAATGGCCGATCAGCCGCTTTTCCTCGGTCTCCCGGACCGTTCGGGTCCGGCCCGAGACCAGGTCGACCGCCCGCAGGTGGTGGCCTTCGACCGAGACGACCTCGAGATCGGACCCCTGCACCCGGATCACGTCGCCGCGGAGGAACGGGTGGAGCCGGACCAGGTAGGTCACCCGGTAGATCGGTTTGCCGGCCTTCTCTCCGACGAGCTTCGGGTGGGTCGAATACCGCCCGCCGAGCCGCGAAGCGATCGCCTGGGTGATCCCGAGACCGATGGACTGGGACCCGATAACGATGTCGAGCCCGTCGCGGGTCACCTGCATATCGGAGATGTAGGAGAGGCGGTCCCCTTCCTCCTGGTGAGCGGTCTCCGTCTCGTTCGCGATCCGCTCCGCCTCGCGCAGTTCGCGCTCAGTGAGCCGTCGATCGGTCGCCCTGACCTGGACAACCCCTTCGTAATACGAACCGGCGATCCGGTTGCATCGGGTACACTGCTCCCTCTGCCAGACGAGTTCCACCGTGCATCGGCCCTCCACAGGCTCGCCGAAGAGCCGTCCGGTCACCTCCACCACGGCAGAGGACCGATTGCTGGAGATGTCGCGGATCGCGACCTGGAACTCAGGCCGGCGAACCTCGGAGTGGAGATGTATCGCCGAGAGAGCGAGGGAGGGGGCGATCTCGTCTCTCTCCTGCTCGGTGTCGGACCAGACCTGGCCGCGCTTCTGGGCGCCGCAGGTGGGGCAGTAGGTGTGGACTGCCCGCGTGTCGCACTCGAGCCACTGCGTCCCCGCGAGGCGGCACCGTCCGCAGAGCCCCTCGGTCTCCGTCGCCTCCCCGCATCGGGGGCAGAATGCAGTCCGAATCTCCATGTCAGATCCGATAGACCTGGGCGTGGGGGACGTCCTCGATCATCAAGCAGTCCAGCTCCCCCAGGAGACCCAGGTCACAGGCCAGCCGAAACGAACGGCAACCGAAGAGGTTGATATTTCCGGCGGAGCGGAGGGCCTCGCTCGCCTCCTTCTCGTCGACGAGCCGGTCGCCGAAGAAGGTCCCGGCGATCGGGACATCCACGTCCCCATGCCGGAGGGTCCGGTTCAATAGTTCCCGGTCGCAGATGGCCACCACCTCGCCCTCGCCTGGAACCCGATGAACCTTGAGATACATACTTCTCACTCTGTCGCCCGGAGTGATTAAAAAAGTGCCCGTATGGGCGTTATTTACAGGACGATCTCGACGCCATAGGTGACCGACGGGGTATCGACGTGGCAGCGAGCGAGGGCCTCCTCGGTGATCGCCCCCGTCTCGAGCAGGCGAAGCGAGAAGCGGGGAACAGATTTCGGACCGATCACGGCGCCAGGCCGCTCGAGCTCGTCCATGTAGTCGCTCTCGAGCATGAACCCCCGCCCCGAGCGTGCGACCTCGGGGACCGCCTCGTGCCGGGCGACCAGGGACGGCACGAGTGGTGTGGAGGGATCGGCGAAGTGTTTGACCACCCGGGACGGGTCCATGCCGACATCGCGGGCCATGGAGACGATGTCCTCGCACGGTCCGCTCTCCGCATGGATCTGGAGACCACAGCCTTCCCGGGCGGCGAGGGTGAGGGCTCGCGACAGAACCTGGTTCGAGAGGCGGGCCACCTCATCATCCATCTCGTAGTGGGGTCGGCCGCTCTTGAGGGCGACGGCGCGTCCCTCCTGGACGTACTCGGCGGCGACCTCGAGACCCTCCTGCATGATTCGGGCGGACTCGGCGGCAGGGCGGAGGTCGGAAAAGTAGGTGATCTCCGCCGGATGTACACCGAGCACCGGAAAGACCACGAGCCCGGTCTGCGTCACCTCTTCGGCAACGGAAAGGGTTGCATCGAAGACCGCCCGGTAATCGTTCCCGCAGGCGGGCACGATACCGGATGACCAGGAAGGCTTGGTGACCAGGAAGAGGTGGGTCCCCCCGGCCCGATAAAACTCCTTTGCCGCCTCGACCCCCCGTCCATTCCGGGGATCGATGTGGATGTGATCATCGGTGATCGGGAACCGGTGCGGCATCATATGCGGTGAGGATCGACATCATGGGGTAGTCGCCGTTGGGAGCGAGGCGGGCGCGGCAGGTGGCGCCGTTGCACCGGGTGGTGATCTCCACATCGAACATTAACCCGGAGAGCTCGCTGTACCCGAACTCGTTCGGGCGCATCCTGGGGGTATCAAGCCGAACTGTAATCTCCTCGACGAACGGCTGGAGGCCGACCGCCTGTTCGATCGCCTCCTCGACCACCTCGGCGGTCTGGGGTGAGATCGGGGTCCCCACCCACTGGTGATAGAGCGCCCCGAGTTTAATCCCCGCCTCGAAGATCGCCTGGTCGCGGTCCGCAGTCATACCGAGAAGGTGGGAGGGGGAAGGGGATTAACCCGATCCTGTCCGTGGGCAGCTATCGACCGAACCCCCATCCATCGGACGGGTACCACCGCTCGAAGGGTCGGGCGGTCGTGCCGGAGGCTCCAGTTCCCCGCCCGGGGGGCGAGAGAGTGGGGACGGGGGTCGTCACCACCGGCCCGGTCACGCCGCCAGACCCGAAGCCACTGCCCGAGTACCGACGACTAAAAGGCGTCCGCCCGAACTCGACGGTGGGGGCGGGAGTCGGTGTCGGGGGTGCCGTGGTGACCACCGTGCCCGGGGGCGTCACGACCGGAGTCGGTGCCGCGGTCGGTGCAGGGGTGACAGACCCCGCCACCGCGAGCCCGTACATCGTGAGCGCATCGGCACGTCCGTACCCAAAGGCAGGGTCCCACCCAAAGGCCCCGAGATCGGATGCCGATCGATAGAGGGCTGACCTCACCTCACTCGCCGCGAGTGTCGGGCGAGCGGACCAGACCAGGGCGCAGATGCCGGCGATGTGGGGCGATGCGGCCGACGTCCCGACAAAAGTCGTCCTGAACCCGCCCGCCCCTGAGACTTCGACCCGGTCGACCCCGCAGATATCGGGCTTCTGGCGGACCGTGCGCACCGGTGAGACGTGGGTCACCGGCCCGTTCGAGGAGAACGGTTCGATCGTCTCGGGGTCCTCCGCGCTCACGGCACCGACGGCGACGACCGAGGGGACCGCCTGGTGCCCGTAGATTCCGTCCCCGGGGACCAGGTTGTCATCGTAGAGGGACGCCGTCGTCGATGGGTAGGCGTAGACCTCGAGGGTTCGGCCATTCCCGGCGCCGCTCGCGTCGAGCACCACGATCGCCGCCTCGAGGTCGCGATCGTAGTTGGTCCAGACGAACACCTCGAATGGGTCGCCGTTTCCATCCTGCGGGTCCATGGAGGAGTCGAGCACCTCGCCGGTGGCGGTGTCCACCAGGAAGAGGTCGAAGTCCTCGCCCGAACGGCCGAAGGGCTCGTCCCACTGGAGCACAACCTGGATGGACGAGCCGAGGGGGAGGTCCGCATACAGGTACGGGCGGTCCGAACCGCTCATCGAAAAGTCATGGAAGCCCTCGTTGCCGTTCCGAAAGAGACCCTGGTAGTGCTGCCGGGCGTAGTTGCCCGTCGCGCTCACGTACACGACGTCATGGGAGGCCAGCACGCTCGCCAGGTGAGTGGCGATCATGCCGTCCTCGAAGAAGGGTTCGCGGGGCCAGGCGACGTCGTCCACGATCACCCTGCAGCCGGAGGCGACCAGCGTGTCGATCGCCTGGTTGAACTCCAACATGCTGTCGCCGTGATCGTGGAAATAGAGTTCGGCCCCGGGCGCGAGGTCGTGAACGATCTCGAGCATCGCTGTCCCCTCGTCACCACCCTGGCTGTTCGAGATGACATGGACCCCCTGCGGGGCGTCCCCGCTCGCCTGCGCCTCGGCGAGACTTTCAACCCCGTCGGAGATCACGCCCACCCGGATGCCGCTCCCGGTTGCGCCATGCTGGGCGCGGACGAGGTCGGTCCGGAGGATCGAGTCCCCGGCGGTGGTGATCCGCCCGGACGATAGGACTGGCCGATCGACCTCGCTCACCCGGCGGACACCCGGGGTATGGGCGACGGCGACAAGCTCGTTCGCGGTGACCCGCGCCGTGACAACCCCGAACTGTTCGTCACGGTCGTCGATGCCTGAGAGGACGGCATCGAGGACCGTGGTCGGGGTCCCCGGTTCGAGGAGGATATACACGAAGGTCCGTGCTTCGGGGCCGATCGAGGTCAGCACCTCGGGCTGCTCCTGCCGGTCGAGCCAGGCGAGGAGGGCGGTCGAGAGGGGCGAGTCCCTGTCATCACCTGCGCTCGCGGCGGCGGCGAGCACGGATGCAGTCACCGTCCGGGTGGTCTCCCCGGAGTCGACGGCGAGCGCAGTGCCGGCGCAGAGCGCACCGGCAAGCAGAATGAGCAGCAGTACCCTCCCGGCATGGCAGCGCTGCAGGAGTTGAGGGGTCATGGAGTGATTCAACCTCGTAGACGTGACGTCCTACTACCATCACGTCCGGAGTGCATCAGCATTGCGGATCGAAGAGGATCAGGAACGGTGTCGCGGTACGAGGAGGAGCGCCAGACCAAGGGCACACGGTATAAGGACGGGGGGAAGGGGAGATTTTTTCGGCGTTGTGGTCGGAACCGTCCGTTTGGTCGTCGTGGTCGGCGGCAACCGGATCAGGGTCCGGTTCACGAAGATGGTCTCGCCCGCCGCGATGGAGACCGTCTCCTCGATCGGCGCATACCCGGCGACCGTGAGAACGAGCCGGTGATCGCCCGCTGGGAGTTCCCGGACGGTCCTCGGGGCGATTCCTCGTTGCTCTCCGTCGATCACGATTGCCGCTCCGGGGGGCTCGGAGACGACGCGCACGGCACCCGTGATCGAGCCTGAAGATGCAGTCGCAACGGGAGCGGAAAGGAGGGTGAGGTGAAGAGGGGTCTCGTTGCCGGACACGACCTCCACCATGACCGTCTCGGCCTGGTACCCATCAGCTTCCGCCCGGACCTCGTGCACCCCTGCAGCGGCCTCGAGCGTGATGGGTGTGAGGCCCCGGAGGAGGCCATCAAGGTAGACATCCGCCCCGGAGGGTGTCGAGGTGACGGCGAGCCGTCCGGGTGGCGGGAGCGGCTCGAGCGTCGTCACGACTTCGGTCCGCCGGTTTGCCCCGACGATCGCCTGGACCCGGTAGTCCCGGTACCCACCCAGGCGCAGTTCGACGAGGTGCGTGCCGGGACCGAATCCCCGTCCTTCATACGGGGTCTCGCCCCGGTCCACACCGTCGACCCGGACCGCGGCGCCCGGAGGGGACGAGAGGACGGCGAGGGTGCCGGTGGTCGGCGTTCGAGTGAGCGCCACATCGACCCGGGTGAGCCGACCGTCCAGGACGGTGACCTGCTTGGCATACCGATCGTATCCCTCGAGGACCAGGGTGATGTCGTGGGTGCCCGCGTCCACACGCCCCGAGGCGTACGGCGTGCGACCGATCACGGTTCCGTCGAGGTAGACCTCGGCGCCATCGGGGGTGGTCGTCACCCGAAGCGTCCCTGCGCCGGGGCCGACCCGGAGAAGTGCCTCGACCGACCGGCTCTCATCCGACGCGAGCAGAACGGTGGTCGCGTACGAGTCGTAGCCATCAAGACGAAAATCGATCGCGTAGGTGCCAGGGGGACGGGGCAGGTCAAGCGGCGTCGTGCCCGCCACGCTGCCATTCACGGAGACCTCGGCGCCGGAAGGGACCGAGGAGAGGAGGAGCCGGCTCGCACCGTCGGTCGCCGGGACTGCGGCGACGAGCAGGAGGAGGACGAAAAGACAGGTGGAAACGTGCATGATAGACCGCTCACCGTGCGGTTTAATTATCATGGGATGGGATGCATCGTTAGCATTTTCGGTCCCCCTGGAAAGGGAAGGAGGAAAGGTATGTTCTTCGAGATTATTCGATCCGAGGGCCTTGCCCACCAGTCGTACCTTATCGGCGCGAACGGGCAGGCGGCCGTTATCGATCCGCGAAGGGACTGCCGGGTGTACCTGGAGCGGGCGGCAGCGCATGGAGCGGCGATCACCCACCTCTTCGAGACACACAGAAATGAAGACTACGTGACGGGCTCGATCGATCTGTCGCAGCGCACGGGGGCGGTGATCCACCACGGCGCCTCCCTTCCATTTGCGTTCGGCTCACCCGCGCGGCATGGGGACCGATTCCGGATCGGCCCGCTCGAGATCGTCGCGCTGGAGACACCAGGTCACACTGGGGAGTCACTCTCGTTCGCCGTGTATGAGCCTTCGGTGTCCGGTCAACCGGTGATGGTCTTCTCCGGGGACGCCCTCTTCGCTGGATCGGTCGGCCGGGTCGACCTCGCGGGTAATGATTCGACAGCGAACGCCCGACGGCTCTACGACTCCCTGCATGACGTGCTCCTCCCCCTGGGGGATGGGACGATCGTCTGCCCGGCCCACGGAGCCGGTTCGGTCTGCGGCCCGTCGATCAGCGACCTCCCCTTCACCACGATCGGCATCGAACGGACCTCGAACCCGTATCTCCATCTCGACCGGGAGGCATTTGTCGCCCGAAAGACAGGAGAGAAGGGATACCGCGCCCCGTATTTTCGAGAGATGGAGCGGCTCAACCTCGCCGGCCCGCCCGCACCTCGTGACCTCTGCACCCTGCGACCGCTCGGACCAGCAGACCTTGCCGGGATGCAGGTGGTCGACATCCGCTCCCCGACGGCGTTCGCCGCGGGCCATGTCCCGAGAAGTATCAGCATCTGGCGAGACGGGCTCCCCCTCTTTATCGGCTGGACCCTCGACTACGACCGGCCGATCGCCCTCGTTGACGATTTCAACCAGGAGATTCACGACGCGGCCGCCCACTTCATCCGGCTCGGGTTCGATCACCTCGCCGGATACCTGGGCGGGGGCTTCGCCGCCTGGCTCCGCGGTCCCCGACCCGTCGCACGAATCGAGACCTGGACAGTGCAGGAACTGCATGCACGCCTCGGGGAGGTCCTGGTCCTGGATGTGCGCGATATCACCACCCGGCGGGAACGGGGAGCTATCCCGGGTTCGATGCATATCTATGCCGGAGAACTCGCTGCCCGGATCGACGAGGTCCCGACCGACCGCCCCATCGCGGTCCACTGCGATGTCGGGTTCAAGGGCAGCCTCGGAGCGAGCCTGCTGGCCAGAAAAGGGGTTGCATCGGTCGGAAACGTCCTCGGAGGCTTCGCTGCCTGGACTGCCGCGGGCTTTCCTGTAGAGGAGGGATGAGGACAGGTCCTCACCCCTCGATCATCGGATTTTAAAGACAAAGCGGTTCGTCGAACTGTTCTCGCGGACTCGAACGGACCGGATCTCCTCGTCCAGTTCGATGCTGCAGTCCTCCTCGAGTCGCCGGCTCCTGAGCGCTCCGCAGACCGACGGCATCTGGTTCGAGAGGCCCATGGCCCGGTGAACCTCGCCGGAGGTGACGGAGAACTCAGCATGCCCCTCCCGTCGAGCAGGGGTCGCATACTCGGTGCAGACGAACCGTCGGACCCGCTCGGCAAGCGACCCGGTGGATTCATCAGGCCCGATCGCATCCGAGCACCCCCCTGCGACGACCCCAGGAGGGGCAGGGCCGGGAGTCGGGGACGTGCAGGACTCGTCGGGGTGGGCAAGATCCGCGATCGCGCGGGGGATCGCCTCCATCCGGGCGACGAGGGCGTCCATCCGCTCGACGAGCGCCTGCTCAAGGGTGAACGATTCTGGCGGGGTGCCTAAAGGGGAGACCGGACGTGATGGCTGCGTGTCCACGGCGGGTCCGACACCGGTGCTGGGGCCGACCCGGAGTTCACGGACGATCGCGTCCATCTCCGCCTCGCCGATCGTGAATCCTGCGTGAACGAGATGCAATCGTTCGATCAGCGTCTCGACGGTCACGACATCGAACCACCTGACCCGATCCAGGTTTACCTGGCCCGGGGGGTAGATCGAACCGACCTGGAAGTATCCCCATGCAGAGACCTTGCGCAGGTCGTCCTCATCGATCTGCGGAAAGGTGTCGTCATGCATCCGGAAGAGCCGGCGGATGAGGTCATACCGAAGGGTTCGCAGCTGGCGAAAAAGGTTAATCGGGAGGAGGACCTCGGTCCCATCGGGGCTGATCACCCGCCAGTCGCCCTCCTCGACGCCGTCGACGGTGCCGCGGTACGCCTTGAAGTCGAGGATCACGAGCCCGTGGGGCATGATGAGCAGGCAGTCCACCTCACCGTTCGCCAGAAGAAAATTGGAGACCAGGTAGACCGGGCCCGCGAGGTCCGATGCGGCGACAGCGTCCGCGAGTTCACGGAGCTGGTCGAATTCGTGTGGATACCGGGAATGCTCCCCGAAAAAAAACTGGAGAGCGGTCATGATCCCTGAGATCCTGTGGCGGAAACGAGAGACGTGGGCGCCTGTTCACGGTAGCCAGATGTCGTTGAACTCGCTCTTCGCATCATCCGATTCGACAAAGGGGTCGACCATCGCCCGGCGGAGGGCGGGACGGACGCGGACAGGCTCAGGGGCGGCAAGCGTCTCGGAGAGCCATTCACCGCACCAGCACTCCTCGCGCACCAGGGGAAACCCGGCGCTCGCTCCGTTTCCCGGGAAGCACGGTGCCCGTTTGCGGCATTCGCCCTGGCTTGATGCCAGTGGATCGATAACAACATAGTACTGGCAGGTCCTGCAGCGGATGTGCTCGATGCTCCCCACCTCTCCCTATCGATCATGATCAATCGTGCTAATCAACCTTTCATCCCCCATCTCGGCGCACCGAGAATGGACCGCATCGTACCGGAACGATTAGAAGCCGGCGCGCATAATCCTCTTTCACAGGTCTACAATGAACCGACGCCTGCCGTTGATCGGGATTGCTGTCTTGCTGGGACTCCTGGCCGTCTACGCCGTTGCCCCCGAACCGGCCGGCACCGCCTCGTGGTCCGCCGACGGCACCAGGATCTCTCCCAACGGTTCGAGCCCGCTCTACCCCGCGATCAGCAACGACCTCATCACCTGGGAGGAACACAGCATTGGGCAGGTCACGCAGGTCGAGGTCTTCTCGCTCTCAAACCGCAGTGCCGAGGTCATCTCGCCGCATCCCTCGATCCAGTTCAGCCCCTCGATCTGGCAGGATCGGGTGGTCTGGCAGGACAAGCGGAACGGGAACTGGGACATCTTTCTCTTCAACCTCACGACGAGGGAGGAGCGCCCGGTCTGCCTTCACCCGGCAAAACAGTCCCGCCCGGTCATCTCGGGCGACCACATCGTGTGGGTCGACGAGCGGAACGGGGATCCGGATATCTATCTCTATGATCTCGCCTCGGGGACCGAGCGGCCGATCTGCGTCCAGCCCCAGACGCAATACGACCCCGATGTCGACGGTGACCTGGTCGTGTGGGAGGATTACCGGATGGGATACGAGACGGCGGGCGACATCTACGCCTACGACCTCGCGAGAGAAGAGGAGCTGGTGATCTGCCGGGAGAAGCGGGGCCAGTGGCTGCCGGCAGTCTCGGGTGACCGGATCGTCTGGCAGGACTATCGTTCCGGAAAAGGGTTCGATATCTACCTGTACAACCTCACCTCGAAGGAGGAGCGCGTCGTCTGCAACGACTCCGCTCGCCAGTGGCTCCCGAAGATCCGGGACGATACGATCGCCTGGATCGATGGGCGGCACCAGAACTGGGACATCTATGCCTTCAACCTCTCCACGATGACCGAGTACCCGGTCTGCACCCAGCCCGACGACCAGGGCTGGCCGGCGGTCGGGGACGAGATGATTCTCTGGCAGGATTACCGCGGAGGAAAGACCACGATCTTCGCGGCACCAGCGTCCCGGTGATCAGAACCTATTTATGCACGACCATGCCAATGTGAACCATGGAACGGCGAAATATGTTGATGATCACGATCGCCGGAATACTCGCGATCGTCGTGGGGCTCTCGGCCGCATCGATGCTGGGATTCGACGTGGGTCTCCTGCAGGGTGCGATCGGCAGCGGTTTCAACGGTATATATCCCCCGTGATCCGGGGCACTCAACTCTCTCTTTTTTCACCCATCGCCACATCGCGGTCTACGTGAGCCACCGTCCCTGAGAACGGCAGGACGGGTCACATCATCGCATAGAAGACCGCACCCACTGGAAAGAGGGTGGATCCGATCAGCATGATCGCATACCAGAGGCGTGAACCCCGGGCATAGGCGGGCAGCCGGCGATCGAGCCAGATCAGCATGAACCCGACCAGGCCGAACATAAAGACCGAGAGAGTCAGGACGTCCTTGATCGTGTACTTGCTGCCGAAGTAGGCAAAGAGAATGAAGATCA
>CAYLUL010000014.1:7225-21394 GCA_964386835.1 uncultured Methanospirillum sp. | reverse complement strand
CGCAGGATCCTGATCAGGTATGGGAGGTTTACGAAGACCTCGGCGACGACGATCCCAAGCGGGGTGAAGACGACCGCCAGGCCCGCCTGCTCCAGGGCTCTTCCCCACGGCGTTGTGCCGAAGAAGAGGAGAAGGGCGATCCCCGCGACAAGGGGGGGCATCGTCAATGGCAGGGTCAGGATCAGGGTCGCCAGTCTTTTTGCCGGGAACTGGTACCGCGCGAGGGCGTACGCGATCGGCACGGCGACCAGGATGCATACACCGGTCGAGGCGATGCTCGTTCCGAGGCTGAGCAGGACTGAGAACCGGATCTCAGGGCTTGCAAGGCTCGCGATGAGCGCTGGCGGCGGGGTGGCGATGATGAGGCCGATCAGGCTTCCGCTGATGGCGAGGACGACCAGGACGGTGAGAAAGAGAAAGGGCCTGCGCATCAGCGCAGGTCCTCGGGGACACGCGCTCCCCCCGGGATGCCCGGTTTTGATTGGGCCTGTCTGCTCGTCTCACGGATCCGCTCGATGTGCTGGTCCGTCACCCAGCCGCAGACGGCGTTGGGAATGGTATCGAAGGCGGTCACGTACGGCTTGATGTCCAGGATCGGCGTGCCATCCAGGAGATCCAGGCCCGATACGTGGAGCAGGCCGTCCCGGATCTCGTGCAGGGCCACGTACGAGAGCCCGATCGGATTGGGGCGGTTGAAGTGGCGGGATGCGAAGATCCCGTGGGGCGTCACCCCGTCGGAGAGGGGCCGTTCGACCAGGGAATGCCGTTCTGCCCGGTCCAGGTGCGATAGGAGGATCAGGTGACTGAACCCCTCGACGCTGGCGAGCCCCTCCTGGAAGTCGGGGAAGACCTCGATCGTTCCCTCCGCCGATGAGAACGTGCTCTGAAACGGGGGGGCGCCGGGTGTCGAGAGCGGTGAACGGGCGACCCCTATCGGCCGGTATTGCATGGTCTGGTTTCTCATCGCGTCATCAGCTCCACGGTTGGACCCCGGTGTAGGCCGGGTCAGGGTAGGAGGGGAACCCATGCCGGGCAAAGATCGCCTTCCCCTCGTCGGAGGAGAGGAACGTGACGAATGCATCGGCATCTGAAGAATGCTTCGTGAATAGTGTCGAACCGACAGGGACGACCAGGACCTCGTTTTCGCCTGCCGGGATGGAGACGGCATCGAGCTTCTGCGGATCGACCTGGTCCTGCGTGAGCAGGGCGGCGTCGGCCATCCCGAGGGTCATGATGACCGTCAGTTCGTTGATGGTGGGCGTACGCGTGACGACGTTCTTCTCGACGTCGGCGGTGATGTTGAGCCGTTTGAAGAGCTTGGCGCCTGACTTTCCGATCGCTGTCGCGTTCGCGTCACCGAGGGCAAGCCGAAGCCCGGGCCGGGCGAGATCGCGCAGGGACAGGATCTGTTTCGGGTTCCCCTTCTGGACGGCGATCACCGGCACGTGGTACGCGACAAGCGCGGGTGTGGTGCTGACGAGGCCCTGGTCCTGGGCGATCCGGTACTCTACCGTGGAGCCCGGGACGAAGACATCTCCCCTCCGGGTCAGGTTCATCTGGGAGATCAGGACGCCGCTTCCGCCATATGTGTACTGCACAATGATGCCGTGCTTTCGGGTGAAGGCTTCTCCCACCTCTACCATGGGTGCCTTGAGGCCAGCGCCGGAGTAGACGAGGAGGCTGCCCGACGTGTTCGTTATCGGAGCAGTCCCGTTCTCTCCGGGCATGGTCAATGCGGCCCCAGCAGGTCCTGGTTGGCTCGAGGTGCAGCCGGCGCCCAGGAGCACCCCGATGACGAGGAGCGCGAGGAGGGTTCCGGCAACGATGGACTTCATGTATAGGGATGGGAGTGAGTCAATTATAACTTTTTTCAATTTCGATTTCGTTAACCTCTTATTGTGAACTTATCCAATGGAAATGGGCGCCGGGACGGTGATGACAGGGATGCACCGCTTCTTCCCTGCCGCCCTGTGATCCCTGGTCGTCCGCTCTCCCGGGATCTCCTGCTGATCAATCTTTCTGACCTTCGGTGCTTCGGGCGGAATCCTCATTCCCCCTTTGCCGAATTCCTATCACCGACAGGGTTGCCCATCCATTCCATGGAAGGACCGGCAGACTCAAGGGGGACTCCGGTCCAGCTCTTCGGCGGGAAATGTCCGCGATGAGAGAGGGAGTGTTCGCCGAGCCGAATGAGCATCCCGACCTGGCAGCAGAGGCGGCTTCGGCAGTCGGCAACTTCGGCACGGTCCTTCCCCTTCTCTTCGGTGTGGTTCTCGCCACGGGCCTCACGCCGGGCCCCGCTCTCCTCCTCTTCGGCCTCTGGTACGTGATTGCGGGTTTCGTCTACCGGCAACCCATCCCGGTCGAGCCGATGAAGGCTGTCGCCGTGGTCGCGATTGCGGGCGGCGTTGGGGCTGGTCAGGTGGCGGCGGCGGGTATCCTGCTGGGGGTTGGATTCCTCGTTCTCGGTCTCCTCGGTTGGATCTCGCCGCTCGTCTCCCGCATCCCGCTTCCGGTCACGAGGGGCGTTCAGCTCGCGCTCGGCCTCATGCTGGCTCGTTCTGCCCTCGGGTACGCCGTCGTGGACCCAGTGCTCACCCTTCTCGGTCTCCTGGTGATCCTCGTCTTCTGGGTGGTCCGTCGGCAGCACGCGGTCCCCGACCTCTCGGCTCTGCTGGTGCTCGCGATCGGCATCGGGGTGGGTATTCTCGGTGGCGCGGCCCCGTCCGTCGCCCTTCCGGTTCCGGTGCCGGTCGTCCCTGCCGCGAGTGACTGGGTCCCCGCGCTCCTCCTGCTCGTCGTTCCCCAGGCACTTCTCACGCTCACCAACTCGATCGCGGCGACCGAACTCCTCGCCCGCGACCTCTTCCCTCGGCCCCCGCGTGTCGACCTCCTGGCCAGGATGATCGGTATCATGAACCTCGGGTCGGTCCCATTCGGGGGTATCCCGCTCTGTCATGGGGCTGGGGGTCTGGCGGCCCAGTACCGGTTCGGCGCTCGCACCGGCTGGTCGAACCTCTTTGCTGGTCTCCTCCTCGTCGCGATTGCGTTCATCGCCGGCACTCCCGAGTCTGTCGCCCTCTTTCCTGCAGGCCTCCTGGGAGCCCTCCTCCTCGCCGTCGCTCTCACACTCGCCCGTCACGGCGTCCAGACCACCTCCCCCCTGGCAACCGCTGCTGTCGCCCTCGCGTCCGTCGTGAGTTCGGTGACGGTCGGGTTCATCATCGGTTGGGTGGTCTTCTGGTGCGTCGAGCGGGTGAGGAGCCACCGGTCGAATCGGGATATTACCCATTGATTCAACTGTTCTGTTAACCACAACTACTCCATGAAGGCGATCCGTCGCCGTCCCTGGAGGGAGTGAGTGTGTCGTTGCCTGAACCCCTGAACGTCCCGTGCGACGAGGATGTGGACTGGAGTACACTCTGGGCGGCGCGCAAGACCCGTCACATTGCAAACCCCGGGTATCGCGAAGGGCCCGGCTTCTTTCAGCAGAAGGCCAACGTCGACCGGCTCTTCTCCCGCAGAAAGGGTTCGAGCCTGCGGGTCGAGCGCCAGCTCGCCCGTCTTCAAACCGCTCCGGGGGACACCGTGCTCGACATCGGCGCGGGCCCCGGGAATCTCGCGGTGCCTCTCGCAGCGCGGGGGTGCCGGGTGGTCGCCGTCGAGCCGGCGGCGCCGATGCGGGACCTTCTCTGTCGGAACGCGGCGGAGGCAGGCGTGGATCTGGAGGTGGTGCCCGCTGCGTGGGAGGACCTCGCCATCTCGGAGCTCGGGGGACCGTTTGACCTCGTCATCGCATCGTATTCCCTCACGATGGTCGATATCCGGGCCGCACTCGAAAAGATGCATGAGGTCTGTGCCGGCGAGGTTCACCTCTCCTGGTTCTTCACCCCACCGCCGTGGGGATACGTGCTCCACGCGCTCTGGCCCGCGGTGCACGGGGCGGCATACCATTACGAGCCGATGGCCGGTTGCCTGGTGAACGTCCTGCTCCAGATGGGACTTTTCCCGACGGTGGAGCCGGAGTTCATGGGCGGGGTGCACCGGTACGGATCACTCGACGAGGCGGTCGACGAGTTCGCCCACCGGATGAACCGGCGCGACGGGACGCATGATGGGGTGATCCGCGACGGCCTCTCTCGCCTTCTGCGGCGGGAGGCGGACGGGTCGATGGTCCTCGATCACCCCGCCTGGCACGCGCACATCTGGTGGGACGTACGCGAGCAGACCTCCCCGAGAGATGCCTGCCGTGTCTGCTGAACGCCGATCGGTGGGGTGAGCGTGATGATCACTCGTCCCGCGACCGTACCTGCCTTCGCTGCGGGAACTGGATGAAGTCCAACACGGCGGGCCGGTGGGCCAGGACGACCGAGCCATCCGCGTGGAATGTATCGGCTGTGAATCTCGATCGAGGAGAACATGGAAACACGTCGAAAGGACTACCTGTCTGATGGGACCACGATCACCGCCCCGTACCTGATCGCTTGGATCAGAGCGAACCAATCGACCTGCTGGCCCGAGCGGAACCCGTTGCCGGAATGGTTCTATCCACTGGTCGCCGAAGCCATTGCGCCGACGGTTCACGACATCACGGTGAGATTTCATCGGGATGGTGATGGCCGACCCTTCACCGAGGAGGAGAACCGGGAAGCGGTCGCCAGGAGCGTCACGCTCCGGATGTTCAAGATCTGGGGGCGCATCCGCCTGGGCACCCTGGTCTGTCGACGGTGCGGCGGGAAGATCCTCGGTGAGGATTTTCTCTTCGACTGGCGTGGCTCCGGCCCCTACAACATCTGGCACTCGGACTGTTACACCCTGCACAAGACCGATCCGCAACCATTCTACACGCTCCCCTCACGGAGGTGGACCGATGCCGAGCGCTATAAAAAGGATCTTGAAGAGCGCAGGGACATGGTCCAGGCCGAACGCCATCGCCGGCAGCGAGCCGCTGCACAGCCGCCAGGCGATGCCTCAACGGGTCAGGTCCGGGATCGCAGGAGCCGATGAGGCGATCCGGCTCCTCTTCATCGCTGGATCCCGTTCGAGTCGACTCGGGGAGCGTGATCGGGAGTTCTCGGGGCCACGGAGGGGTGGCTCATGTGAACCCTCCCGGGCATGCACATCCGAACCCCATGCAGGACCACTCGCCGGACGTCCTGAACCCTCGTCCCTTATTGAGCACGTGCGGGTCGCCGGCTGAGTCCGCGCACCGCGGCGATGACGATGAACGAGATGGCGACGAGGAGGAGGGCGAGCGAGACCGAACTCCCGAGATCGCTCTGCATCTCGCCGTAGATCGCAAGCGGCATGGTCTGTGTCCGCCCCTGCAGATTCCCGGCAAACATGATCGTCGCCCCAAATTCCCCGAGGGCCCGGGCGAAGCTCATGATCGCCCCTGAGATCAGCCCTCCGGTGGCAATCGGGGCAGTGATGTGCAGAAAGACACGAAGGGGCGACGCGCCGAGGGTTCGGGCCGCTGCCTCGTAGACAGGATCGACTTCGGCGAACGAGGTGCGGGCGTGGCGGAGATAGAACGGTGCCGCGACAAAGCACTGGGCCATGATGACCGCGACGGTCGTGAACGCAACCGTGATGCCGAGGGGCTCAAGATACTGTCCGACCAGCCCGTGCCGGCCGAACGCGATGAGCAGTGAAAGTCCCGCGACAGCGGGCGGCAGCACGATCGGCAGGTCGGTCAGGGCCTCCACCAGGGCGCGCCCGGGGTAATCGTGCCGTGCGTTCAGGTACGCAAGTGGCGTGCCGAACAGGATGACAAGGAGCGTGGAGACCGTTGCGGTCGAGAGCGAGAGCGCGAGGGCGTCCGCGACGATGGGCACCGATGGCGCCCGCACCAGGGTCTCCAGGGGCACCGAGAGGAGAAGCGCCAGCAGGGGGACCGCGATAAAGAGCGTGAAGAGGCCGGCAAGTCCCCCGGTGATGAGCGTGGTGATGCCTCTCTTTCCCCGGGAGAGCAGGTGGCCCGTAAGGCGCCGGTCCATGCCCGGCGTCTCTTCAGACCGGTGCGAAACCGTACCGTGCAAGCGTCTCCCGTCCGGTGGAGGAGACGAGGAACTCGATGAATGCCGATGCCTCGCCCCGGTTGTTCGTCTGGCCAAGAATTCCGATCGGGTAGTCCGCGACGACCCGGTACGGCTCCGGGAGCTCGATGGCGACCACGCGATCTTTCTGAGCCGCCGGGACATCGGATGCATACGCGATCCCGGCATCCGCCTCACCGAGGACGACCTTGGTCGCCAGGCTGTTGACGTTTGTCTCCTCCGAGATGACGTTCGACAACACGCTCTCCCTGAAGCGTGGGCCGTAGTCCGAATCGTTCACGGTCCTGTTCAGGAGCTGGCGTGCATAATCGCCGACCGGCACGTCCTTTGTCCCGATGACAAGCCGCACGCCGGGGTTGGCAAGGTCCAGAAGCTCCCGGATGCCGGCGGGATTGCCTGCGGGGACGAGGATCACGAGCCGGTTCTGGACGAAGATCCGGACCGAATCGTTCTCGACAAGCCCCGCTTTCTGGGCGAGGTCCATCTGCTTCGTGTTGGCGGAGGCGAAGATGTCCGCGTGCGCCCCCTTCTCGAGCTGCGTGCGGAGGAGCTGGGAGCCGTCGAAGTTCAGGACCACCCGGGTGCCTGTTCGGTTTGCTTCGAAGAGCCTGCCGCACTCAGTGAACGCATCCTTCAGGGATGCTGCGGCGAAGACGGTCAACTCGGTGGTTGACGCGTTCGCCGCCGTGGCGGACTCTGCTGCCGGGGCGGTGCATCCGGCGGCGATCATCATCAGCCCGAGGAACAGGATACCGACGACAGTGAATACCTTTCGCGTGGTTCTCATGGAATCCATCCAGACAGCTCGGGTCTGTGCAGGAGCTGACAGGTGATGCTTTGTTTACAAATGATAAAAATCAATCTTTTTTATTGTATCCATGATCCTCGCCTGCCAGACACTCCTCCGTCACAATCGGCCCGCATGCTTCGATGATCGTTCGAAGACGCTGATCAGCCGAGCATGCGGTGATCAGGGAGGGGCCATCGTCCCGATCGAGGACCGCGAGGTGACAGAGCCGGGCACGGACCATCTCGCGGGCTGATACGGACCGTCCTCCGACCGCCTCGACCTGGAAGCCCCTGCTGGAACCTGACTCCACGAGCCTGTCCAGGAGGGGCCCGGGCTCTCCGTGGACGAAGATCGTTCTGCCGATCAACCGTTCCCCGGCCGTAAGGCGGACGTCCTGCACGGTCCCCGCTTCGTATCCCTCGACACGGTCCGGGATATGAAGGAACGCGTGAGGGCCGATATCGGCGAGGTGTGATGCCGGCGCCCTCGCTCGTGGGTAGGCCACCCACCGCCTGTCCACAAATCCCAGGGTGAGGGGGACGAACTCGTCGATCCCCACTTCGGATGCAACGGTGCGTGCAAGTTCGACCTGAACCGTTGGGTCCGTCACGGCAGGCGGAAAACCCCAGGCACAGAGCAGTGGCGCAACCAGTTCCCGCAGTACGACCCCGGCGGCAAATGGATAGCCGGGTAGGGCGATCATGGGAACACCGCGGACACGTCCCGCGAGGGTGGGGCGGCCCGGCTGCATCGCGATACCATGGAAGAGCACCTCTCCCTCCTGCCCGATGACCCCTGCCGCTCCGTCATTCGCCCCTTTCGAGATCCCGCCGAAGACCAGGACCAGGTCCGCATCGGTCGTCGCCGAGACGAGTGCAGCACGGACCTCCTCGACCGTTCCGGTGACCGCGGAGAGCGGTCGGCAATCGACCCCCCGTCCCGAGAGGAATGCGCTCGCCCGGGTCGTGTTGGATTCGATCACCTCGCCGGGACCCGGGCGGGTGCCGGGAGGGACGAGTCCCTGCCCGATCGGCAGAAGGGCGACGCGAAGCGCACGGACGAGGACGCGCTCAACCCCGCAGGCGACAAGGGCACCGATCTCATCCGGGCGAATACGATGGCCGGCGGGGATGATCGCGGCACCTTCACGGACCTCGGCACCCGCGCGTCGCACGTGCTGTCCGGCGCGTGCGGCTCGTCTGGTCGAGACGCCGGCTCCATCCTTCTCCAGGTCTTCCACCATCACCACCGCGTCGCACCCGGGAGGCAGCGGGTCTCCCGACTCCACGGGGATGGCCGACGGCAGGGGAACCGGAGCCTGGTCACGGGCCTCGAGGGTCTCGAGACTCCGGACCGCACACCCGTCCATGAGGCATCGGTCCTCGCCAGGCAGATCGAACGCGGCGACGACCGGCGCTGCGGTCACCCGTCCAACTGCCTGGGTGATCGCGACCATCTCGGACCGTGACGGGGCCTTGAAAGACCCGGTGATGAGGTCGCGCGCCTCGAGAAAGGTGACCTGGTCGAAGAACCGCATGAGCTTGCTCCTCGAATCATCTGTTCGAGGAGTAGATATAATGATTGAAACAAAAGAGTCCTGTCAATTGAATTAGATGAACATTGTATTTCTTCAGCGGGGGACTACAACCTCGTCATGATGATCTCCGGTGCAGAGGCGATACGATGACGATCGCAGAGTTGCCCGGTTCGCTGACCCGCGAGGTGGGGGTGATCGCGGTTGATCGTGGGACTGTGCGCGAGGACTGCGCCGAAGTCTGCGAGGAGACGATGGTGCAGGTCTTTGTCAACGACGTCCCTTTTGTTCGCCTCGCTCTGACCAACGATCATATCGAGGAGTTCATCCACGGCTTTCTTGTCTGTGAGGGGGTCGTCATGTCCCCCGATGCCGTCGACGAAGTGCGCGTTGCCTCGGATGGTATCCGGGTGCGGGTGAACGGGGACGCCCTCCGGCATCCTGGGCTCGAACTGCGCACCTCGGGCTGTCCGGGGATCGCCAGCGGGATCGACGCCTGTCGCTCTCCCCTGCCCGCTGGTCCAGCGGTCGAGGTTTGCCAGCTCCTTCGGGCCGCTGGTCTCATCAACGAGCACGCTCGCCTCTGGAAACGGACCGGCGGGACTCACTGCACCGTGATCGCCCACACGTCTGGGGAGGTGATCGCCGCGGCAGAGGATATGGGCCGCCACACCTCGGTCGACAAGGCGGTCGGTTCCGCCCTGCTCGGCGGTGCAGACCTCTCATCAGCTCTCCTCGTGTGCACGGGCCGCCTTCCTTCCGGTATGGTCGTCAAGGCATACCGGGCCGGCATTCCGATCGTCGTCTCAAACACGGCGCCGATGCTGGCCGGCATTGAACTGGCCGAACGGCTCAACATGACCCTGGTCGGGTTCGCCCGCCCCCCCCGGTTGACAGTCTACTCGCACCCTGAACGGGTCATGGCCGATGGGGTTGACCTCGTATCGGTCGCTCGGGGCAAAACGGGGTCGAGGGCGCTCGTCTGAGGGGAGTCATCCATGGAAGCCCTGCCAGGAATCGTCCAGCCCGCGTCGGCCCCTGTCACTGTCGATTCAGTCTGCTCAATCGAGGACGCGATCAGTTTCATCCGGCAGTCGGCTCTCCCCGCCACCACTGAGCTGGTGCCGATCGACCGTGCCGACGGACGCGTGCTCGCGGAGCCTGTTCATGCGGGGTGCGACGTCCCCGGATTCGATCGATCGGCGATGGACGGGTATGCCGTCCGGTCAGCCGACACGATGACCGCGTCATCGGACAGCCCGGTCATGCTTCGGATCGGGGGGTCGGTTCGGATGGGCTCCTCGTACCAACCAGCATCTGGACCGGGGGAGGCCGCGCCGATACCCACTGGGGGCCGTCTCCCGCGAGCGGCGGACGCGGTGATCCCGGACGAGCTGGTCGAACGGCGCGGGGAGCTGCTGGTTGTCTCCCGCCCGATCCAGAAGGGGGCGCATGTCATTCTTCGAGGGTCGGATATCGCCGAGGGCCGTCTTATTCTCCCCGAGGGCAGGATGGTTCGGCCGCAGGACGTCGGGGTGCTCGCTGCGATCGGCCGTACCTCAGTCCGGGTTCGGCGTCCGCTCCGGATCGGCGTGATCCCGACCGGCCTCGAACTTGTGGATGCAGGGACAGAGCCTGCGCCGGGCGAGGTGCGGGAGGTGAACTCCCACCTGATCGGCGTCTTTCTCCGGCGGCAGGGCGCCCTCCCCGTGATCTCCAGCGTGGTGCGCGACGACCCCGACGAACTCACCTATGCGGTCCTTCGGTCGGTCGCGGACTGCGACGCTGTGGTGGTCTCGGGAGGGAGCGCACGGGGTGAGCGGGACATCACGGGGCAGGTGCTCGCCCGCCTCTCCGACCGGACCATGCCCGCCGTCACGATCGGCCCTGGGAAACCGACGCGGGTCGCGATGGTTCACGGTCGGCCGGTGATCGGATTGCCGGGTCATCCTGCGTCGTCGTTCATCGTCCTCGTTCTGTTCCTCGCCCGTCTGCTGGAAGGGATGCAGGACGGGTGCCGGCGGACCACGTGCCGGCAGACTGTCCGCCTTGCCGCGCCGGTCCTGTTGCGCCGTCGGCGAGAGACCTTCCGGCTTGTCCGGATCCAGGATGGGTGGGCGACGCCGGTGGACGGCGAACCCGGTCGGCTCTCGACCCTCTTCGAGTGCGATGGAATCGTCGTCGTCCCACCGGACGGCGACGGGCTCAAGACCGGGGACGAGGCAGAAGTGATCACCTGGTGAGCCCGAGAGCTGCCAGCACCCAGCTGACCTTCGGGTCGTCGGTGAGTCCTGGCGGGACTGCGAGCTGACGCACCGATCCCCCGGGTCCCCGGTAATTCAAGAACGGACCGTCGAACGACTGCCCATCCGTGAATACGGCAACATGGCATGCCGAGGCTTCCAGCAGGGCATGCGCCTCGTGCGGCGCGCACGGGACAAGGGCCGCTCGATACCTTTCTCCAGGCACTTCGATCTGGTCGATCGCCCCCACCACAAGGACCGTCCGGTCGACCGAGTCTGGATCGCCCAGGAGCTCCGCGTCCGCGACCGTGCCGGCCTCGCAGGTTTCGATGCCATCCGGGATCAGGAGGCGCGCGTTTGCACGAAGTTGTGAGAGCGCCCCCTGGCGACCGCGCGGTTGACGGACTCCGACGACCACGCCGTTCACCGAGGCGACCGAGAGAGGGACCGTCTCGGTGAACCCCGGGTGCGATACGATCGACAGGCCCAGTCGCACGGGGATGCTCGGGACTCCGGGTGCGGGCAGGCCCCACGCAGCGAGAAGCGGGACGAGGAAGTACTCGGTGAGGAGGGTGACGGGCTGCGCGCGTCCCGGCAGTGAGACGACGGGGATGTCGCCCGCGCGAACGACGAGAAAGGACCGGCCCGGACGAGCGGCGACACCGTCCACCACGACCTGGCCGATCGATCGGACGACACCGAAGGCGACGTCCCGGGTTCCACGGCCGCTTCCGCCGCAGACCACCACCAGGTCGCATCCGTTGTCGAGCAGGTTGTCGATCGCGTTTCGGATGAGCGTCGGGTCGTCGCGCGTTACGGGGGCGACGACCGTCACGGCGCCCTGGGGGGCGAGCAGGGCGCGGATTGCGACAGGATTTGACGCGATGCTCTCGCCTGGCCCGGGTCGAGTCCCCGGCACGACGAGTTCGTCGCCGGTTGGGACAACCCCAACCCTTGCCGACCGTGCGAGGACTCCGGTCACCCCTGCGGCGACGAGGGGACCGATGTCACTGGGACGTACCCGGTGTCCCACTTCGAGGAGGGTGGTGCCGCGGGCGAGTTCGCTCCCGGCGCGCCTCACCCCCTCACCCGCGCGCACCGCCGATTCGACGATGATCCCGGTGCCCTGCTCGCAGCAGTCCTCGATCGGCACGACGGCGTCCGTCCCGGGCGGGAGTGGTCGGCCAGTATCGACGCGCCCGCCCGTCTCGATGAGGGCCGATTCTCCCGGAACCGCTCCCTCCGTCTCCCGGCTCCGGACGGCAAAACCGTCGACCTCGGCCACATCGGTCCCCGGGATCGAAAAACCGGCCTTCACCGGGGCTGCAAGGACCCGTCCAATCGCCTCTTCCACCGGGAGCTCGATATATCGATCCGGTCGGGGAAATGCGGCAATGATTCGTGCCCGGGCCAGTTCGAACGGAACCAGTTTACCCGGGGAGGCAGGTGATCTGATCAACTAAAGAGGGTTATTCATCCCTCTTATTAACCATCGTGCCCATTCATCTGGAATGGACCCCCTGAACGTGCTCGAATCGGCGGGCGGTATCATCACCCATCGTGATCCAGCCAGGTGTACGGTGAGGCTTCGGTGCCCGGCCGGTCTCCTGACGCCTGAGCAGCTCCACGGACTCGGTGAAATTGCACTCGATGCGGGTATCGAGGCGGTGCACCTCACCACGCGCCAGACCCTCGAACTGCCCGGTATCGACCCCACAACGCTCGGACCCCTTCTCACTGCGCTCGAAGAGAATGGGACGCCGCTCGGCGCAGAGCGGAATGAGGTGGTGAACATCGTCGCCTGCCCCGGAACCGCGTCCTGCCGCCTGGCCGCGATTGAGACTTCGACCCTCGCCCGGGAGCTCGACCGTCGTTTCTTCGGCGTTGAACTCCCGGTAAAAATGCGGATCGGCATCTCTGCCTGTCCCAACATGTGCGCAGGGGAGTCGCTCTGCGAGATCGGGATCACCGGCATCCGCCGGCCCCTGCGGAACCCGTCCCGGTGCACGGGGTGTGGCACCTGCACGAACACCTGCCGGGAGGGGGCGATCGCGATGGTGAACGGCTCGCTCTCCCTCGACGAGGTCCGGTGCGTCTCGTGCGGGATGTGTATTGACCGGTGTCCGTTCGAGGTGCTCTCGGACGAGGGTGCGGCGTACCGGGTGACGGTCGGGGGGCGGCGTGGACGCCACCCTGCTGTTGGTCACGAACTGCTCACCGTCCGGACGCCGGAGCAGGTGGTGAGTGTCGTGGGGGCTGTTCTCGACCGCTGTTACCGTCGGGCGTACGCCGAGCGACATTTCGCCGATCAGCTGGACCTCATGGACCTGGACGCACTCCGCGCCGAACTCGTTGCACGCTTCAATCCCGAGGGCGAATCAGATTCGAACCGGTCCAGGGGTACGAAAAAGGGCATGAATGAGCGGTGATCGGCGAGCAGTACGTTTAAAATGTAGTTAATTTTGGCAAATTGTCAGCACTAAGCATTTTATATTCTTAACTACTCCTTTTTTTTAATGTATTCTCCATATCTTGGTACTGCCATGCCGAACGGGAAACGCCTCACTCTGCAGGCGTCTCTCGCGGGGTGAGGTGAACCTGTGAACAGCTCCATAACTTTGAACCTGATTACCCAGCGCGCCATCGAAGAGGGTGTCGCGATGGAGAAGGGAAAAACAACGCCGGAGTACTTCGAGGCCTGCTCGATCATCGAGATGAACCCCGAAGACATCCAGCGGCTCGGGATCTATCGGAATACGAACGTTCGCGTGACGAGCGAGTCAGGCTCGGTCATCGTCAGAGCCGTCGTTGCCGGCCAGTTCTGCCCGCCGGGGCTGGCCCATATACGCCAGGGAGTCTGGGCGAACCAGGTCGTCCCGCCGCGGACCCAGTCCACGGGCGTGCCGCAGTATAGCGGCTTTCCCGTGACCGTGGAACCGGCCCCGAAGGAGCGGATTAAGTCGGCGCTCGAATGTGTCCAGGGAGCCTGCGGCCTCTGGAACGGAGGTACATAAGATGCCAGTCACTCATACCCAGGTCGGATGCCCCTACTGCGGCGCCTCGTGCGATGACCTCGAGATCGTCGTCTCAGACGATGGCAAGGAAGTTCTCGAAGTCAGGAACGCCTGCGCGATCGGCAACGAGATCTTCCATCACGCGACAAAGCCGGGGCGTGTGAAACTACCCCGCCTCCGCCAGGAGGATGGGACCTACAAGGACATCTCGTACGATGAGGCCGTCGACTACACCGCCAGGGTCCTGCTTGCGGCGAAAAAGCCCGTGGTCTACGGCTTCGGCTCGACCAACTGCGAGGCGATGGCTGCCGTCGGGCGCGTGGCTGAGAAGGGTGGTGCGGTTCTCGACAACTGTGCATCGATCTGCCACGGTCCGTCGTTCCTCGCGATCTTCGACAACGGTTATCCGAGCTGCACCCTCGGCGAGGTCAAAAACCGGGCTGATGTGATCATCTACTGGGGGTGCAACCCGATGCATGCGCATCCTCGCCACGCTTCCCGGTACGCGGTCTTCCCGCGTGGTTTCTTT
>CAYLUL010000014.1:4060-7161 GCA_964386835.1 uncultured Methanospirillum sp. | reverse complement strand
ACCTGATGGTGGACCAGGGGCATGACTACGACCTCTTCAACGCGTTCCGGACCGCACTTCGGGGCCACGAGATCCCTGAGGTGGTCGCCGGAGTTCCGCGCGAGCAGATCCTCGAAGCGGTCCAGGTGATGAAGAAGGGGCGCTTCGTCTCGATCTTCTACGGCATGGGCCTCTGCCACTCGGACGGTCGGAACCATAACGTGGACATCGCGATCAGCATGACTCGCGACCTGAACGCGTTCACCAAGGCGACGATCATGGCGATGCGCGGCCATTACAACATCGCCGGGCCGGGCCAGGTCTGGTCCTGGTCGTTTGGCTTCCCCTATTGCATCGATCTCTCGAAGGGGTCCGTTGCTCACATGAACCCCGGTGACACCTCGTCCATCGATCTCGCGATGCGCGGCGACTGTGACGCGTTCATTAACGTCGGGACCGACGCGGGTGCGCACTTCCCGATCCCGGCGGTCAAGCAGCTCCGCAAAAACCCGTGGATCACGATCGACCCGAACATCTGCATGGCGTCCGAGATCTCGGACCTCCATATCCCCGTCGCCGTGGTCGGCGTCGAGGAGGGAGGCGTGGTCTACCGGATGGACAACGTTCCGATCCAGTTCAAGAAGGTACTTGAACCCCCAGAGGGTGTGATCAGTGACGAGGAACTCTTCAACCGGGTCTACGTCCGCATGTGCGAGCTGACCCAGACCGAGCCCGTCTGGGTCCACCACCCGGCTCTCGACGTGGTGAAGGCCACATCGGAGGAGTAAGATGGCCGAACTGGTCATTCGGAATGGGTCGGTCTTCGACCCGACGCGCGGGATCAATGGCGACGTGATGGACGTCGCGATCCGCGACGGTCGGATCGTCGAGTCGGTCGGGTCCAGCGCGAAAGTGATAGACGCCACCGGCAAGACCGTGATGTCGGGTGGCATCGACGTGCACTCCCATGTCGCCGGGCCGAAGGTGAATGCGGGCCGGACGATGCGCCCCGAGGACAAGCTCTTCAAGAGCCCCATGGCCTCCGGCGGCAACAGGATGGAGATGGGCTTCTCGATCCCCTCCACGTTCAAGACCGGGTACGACTACGCTCGGATGGGGTACGCCTTCGTCATGGAGGCGGCGATGCCGCCCCTTCACTCCCCGCACGTCCACGAGGAGATCCACGACACGCCGATCATCGATGAGGCGGCCCTTCCCGTCTTCGGCAACAACTGGTTCGTGCTGGAGTATATCAAGCGAGGGGAGATCGACAATGCGGCTGCCTACTCGGCCTGGCTGCTGAAGGCCTCGAAGGGGTACGGGATCAAGATCGTGAACCCCGGCGGCACCGAGGCGTGGGGATGGGGGCTGAACTGCCTGACCCTCGACGACAACGTGCCGTTCTTCCAGATCACGCCGAAGGAGATCGTCAACGGCCTGATCAAGACCAACGAATATCTTGGGCTTCCGCACTCGGTTCACATCCACCAGAATGATCTCGGTAACCCGGGCAACTACCGGACGACGATCGACACCCTTCGCCTCGCCGAGGGGGTGACCGCAAACAACCGGTTCGGACGCGAGCAGGTGCTTCACTCGACCCATCTCCAGTTCCACGCCTACGGCGGGACGGGCTGGGGCGACTTCGAGTCAAAGGCCCGCGAGGTGGTCGAGTACATCAACCGCCAGAAGAACATCACGTTTGACCTCGGGTGCGTGACACTCGACGAGACGACCACGATGACAGCGGACGGTCCGTTCGAGCACCATCTGACCGGGCTCAACCACCTGAAGTGGACGAACGTCGACGTCGAACTCGAGACGGCTGCGGGCGTCGTACCGTACGTGTACGATCCAAACATCAAGGTCTGCGGGATCCAGTGGGCGATCGGGCTCGAGCTTGCCCTCCTCTGCAACGACATGGACCGCTGCTTTGTCACGACCGATCACCCCAACGCGGGGCCGTTCACCCGGTACCCCCGCATCAACTCCTGGCTGATGTCGCAGAAGTACCGCCAGGCGACGCTCGATTCGTTCAAGCACAGCGCCAAAGTGACCTCTGCGACGGAGATTGCGTCGATCGACCGGGAACTGACCCTCTACGAGATCGCCCAGATGACACGCTCAGGACCTGCCAGGGCGCTCGGACTCAGTGATCTCTATGGCGGACTCTCGCCTGGAATGGACGGCAATGTCGTGGTCTACAACATCGATCCGAACGCGATTCCCTCCGACCCTGAACAGCTCGAAGCGGCGTTCCAGCGGGCAGCATGGTTCATCAAGTCCGGCGAGATCGTCGTGAAGGATGGGGACATCATGAGCCACGGCAACAAGCGAACCCTCTGGGTGAGAGCAAAGACCCCCGATAATCCCCAGGTTCGCCGGGATATCCACGACAAGTTCCTGAAGGACTACACGGTAGGTCTCGACAACTACGAGGTGCGCGACTATCTGGCGCCCAACCCGTACGTGATTGAAGTTGATATGGAGGCCTGAGGATGGCAACGATCACACTGAGATCGATCGCACAGCCGGACCTCTTCATCGACTGCTATGCGATCAGCCCTGATGCGATGGCTGGGAAGACCAGCGAGGAGATCGCCGATCTCGATGTCTGGGAGGGCAAGATCAAGTCCCGTCTTGGCGACTTCTTCGACGTT
The DNA here is from genome assembly GCA_964386835.1 of uncultured Methanospirillum sp. Lineage (GTDB taxonomy): Archaea > Halobacteriota > Methanomicrobia > Methanomicrobiales > Methanospirillaceae > UBA288. The sequence goes on along the minus strand of CAYLUL010000014.1, from coordinate 4,522 downwards.
GTGGGAGCGGGCGGTTCGACACCGGCAGAGACCGAGATCGTGATCGAGGGCGATACCTCTCGCGCGAAGTATATCGGGTATAAGATGTCCGCCGGCTCGGTGACCGTGAAAGGGAACGCGGACATGTACCTTGGCGGGTGGATGAAGGGCGGTTTCATCCATGTCCTGGGTGATGTCGATTCGTTCTGCGGAATCCAGATGGAAGGCGGTGAGATCATCATCGACGGACGTGCGCAGAACCACGTCGGGTGCTCGTACCGTGGTGATTGGCGCGGGATGCGCGGGGGGCTTCTCAGGGTCCGCGGCGACGCCGGCAACGACATCGGGACCTTCATGAACGGGGGGACCATCGTGATCGAGGGCGATGCCTTCATTCACGTCTCCACCCATGCGGAGGGCGGCACCGTGATCATCAAGGGCGATGTCCAGGGACGCGTCGGCGGCCAGATGGTGAAAGGGGAT
>CAYLUL010000014.1:0-4044 GCA_964386835.1 uncultured Methanospirillum sp. | reverse complement strand
GAAGGGCCAGGAGGTCTATGGACATCTCTATGTCAAAGCGTCCTGAGCCCGTGGTGACCCGACTCGCAGGTGGAGGGCTCAGTCCCACACCTTCTTTTTACAGCAGACCGGAACCGGCGGAGGTACTTTGAGCAGCCAGAACCCGGGAGTCGATTTCGTTGGTGGAACGTCGTACCCGGACTATTCGACCACTGACCAGATACGGGGACTGCCTCAGCCCCCGTTCGAGATTCCTGTGCCAGCGGATGCGACGATTATGCCGCTTCCTGACCCTCGTGAGGTCCAGGTTGCCCGGGTCTCGGTCCGGGACGCCCTGGAATGGTGGGAACCGACAGGGATGCTCCACCGCACCGAGATCACGATAGAGGATCTCTCCTTCCTGCTCTGGTGCACGCAGGGAATCAGGGAACTCTCCGGGGGAGATCAGGTCACGTTGAGGAATGTGCCATCGTGCGGTATGCGGCACCCTCTCGAGACCTATCTCGTGGTGAATGGGGTGAGGGGGCTCTCCCCGGGGCTGTGGCGGTATCTCCCGCTCACCCACAGGCTCGCCTTCCTCTCCGGGGACTCGGACCTCGCCGACGATCTCGTCACGGCGTGCATGAACGTTCCGGGTGTCCACTTTGCCGCGGTCACGTTTGCCTGGACTGCCGTGCCATACCGGGCGACGTGGGCTCTCGGGGCACGCGGATATCGCGGACTCTTCATCGATGCAGGACATGTCTGCCAGGCGCTCGTCATGGCCTCTGCGAGCGTCGGGTGCGAGGTACGACCTATCGACCTCTTTCACGATGCGCTCGTCTCCCGCCTGATCGGGTGTGACGGCACGACCGAGTTTCCGGTCCAGCTGGCGGCGGTCGGGAAGCGCGAATCACGGCTCTGAGACGTCCCCTGGTCTCGCCGTCGTTGAGCCATACCGGAGGGGAAAAGAAAACTAATTTTTCTTAATTAAATAAATTAATTAATGATAAGTGTTCTACTTATTGCTGGTATCGTCCCGACGAAGATCCCATCCGCGTCACTCTGCCACCACGTGTGACGGGCGACCCTGCAGTGGAACCCGGCTCACCGGGAACCGGCAGTGGTCATCAGTCCGGGGCATGCCAAAGAATCAGAAACGGGATAGAGCTAATGGGGACGTTTCAATCCCGCAACAGGCATCGGTAACTGCCTTTTCGCCGGCCGGCCTCTCTGGCCTGTCGGCTTTCTTTTCGCGATCACCTCACGTGCAGATGTGGGTGATGCAGAAAAAGGGGGACATCTGTTCCTGGCGTCAAAAGAACCGGGTTGAGGGACCCGGTTTTTTTACCTTTATCAGGCGATGGAATCGTAGTACGGTTCATCGCGACAGAGGGCGCAGATCCCATCCACAAGGAGGTTGTCGGGTACGGGTTCGCCGCAGCAGGAGCATCGTCCGGCGTCCCATTTCGTCCGCTGGGTCACACGGACCCTGACCCGCTCAACCTGTAAACAGTCCCTGGTCCCGTGCAGGATTTCATCCATGAGCGGACCGACCATCGTCCGCTTATCGAAATTCGGGTCGTGCATGAACCAGGCATAGAACGTGGGGAGGGCTTTCATCCGTTCCTCGTCGAGGAAGACGCGGACCGCCTCGGCGCTCGATTCAAGGCTCGGGCGGTTCATGGTGAGCGCGAACCTGCCGGCGTGAAGCACCCGGAGCCGGTTGTTGCCGATCGTGCAGTGGGCGATCACCTGGAGTGCATCGGGAAGGCATTTCTTTGTCTCCGCGACAGAGAAGAGTTTTTCGCTCGGGGAGGCGCCGAGCTCGGCAAGTGCCCGTTCGACCATGAAGACGCCGATCAGGAGGCCTGGTGCCGGGTAGGTATGGAACTCGCTGCACCGGACGATGGTCTCGATCATCGAGTCCGAAAGTCCGGCGGAACGAGCTTGTGATCGCAGGTCGTCGTGATCGTTCCCCTCGGTTGATGCCATGGAGGAGTATTGCGTCAGAACCCCTTAAACACATTTCTCAAGTCAACGTATTCTGTCGAGAGTCCCTCACACCGCGATCCGCGCGCAGGCCATTTTCCGTGTATAAATCGATTATTATCGGTGTATTATCATATTGCAGTTAAACAGATCTTATGTACTGAAATGGAATGTTTTTTAATATCGTCCATAGTAGATCATCATTGTCACGACCGGGCCGGCCTCTCGGCAAGGTTTGACCAACCAGGATTGATGACTGTGAGCACAACAGAATCAGAAGAACTGAAGTATGTGCCGACGACCTGCCCGTACTGCGGCGTGGGTTGCGGCCTGAACCTCGTCGTCAAGGGCAATACGCTCATGGGCGTCGAGCCCTTCAAGCGGAGCCCCGTGAACGAGGGAAAGCTCTGTCCCAAGGGAGAGACCTGCTGGGAGCATGTCCAGAAGCCCGAACGGTTAACCACCCCCCTCATCAAGAAGGACGGCAAGTTCGTCGAGGCGAGCTGGGACGAAGCGCTCGGCCTGATCGCCTCGAAGTTCAAGGAGACCTCCGACAAGTACGGACCCAGGTCGCTCGGGTTCCAGGTCTCCTGCAGGACCGTGAACGAGGACTGCTACGCGATGCAGAAGTTCGCCCGTGTCGCGTTCCAGACCAACAACGTCGACAACTGCGCCCGTATCTGCCACGGACCGTCCGTCGCCGGCCTTTCGCTCTCGTTCGGCTCCGGTGCGGCGACCAACCCGTTCCACGACGTCCTGAACTCGGACCTGATCATGCTGATCGGCTCGAACGCGGTCGAGGCCCACCCGCTTGCGGGGAGGCGCATCGCCCAGGCGAAGCTGAAGGGGATCCCGATCCTTGTCTGCGATCCACGGTACTCTGCCACCGCTCGCCTGGCCGATGACTGGCTCCGGTACAACCCATCGACGCACATCGCCCTGATCAACTCGATGATCTACTGGATCATCAAGGAGGACAAGCACGACAAGGAGTTCATCGAGAAGCGCACGAAGGGCTTCGAGGAACTCAAGGCGATGGTCGAGAAGTACGCGGACGTCGAGGAGATCACCGGTGTCAAGCCCGAGCGCGTCCGGGAGCTCGCGCTCAAGTACGCCGCGGCCAAGAACGCCGTCATCATCTACTGCCTTGGGATCACCGAGCTGACCACCGGCACGGACAACGTCCGTTCATGTGCCAACCTCTCGATGGTCTGCGGTAATATCGGGCGCGAGGGAGTGGGCGTCAACCCGCTCCGCGGCCAGAATAATGTCCAGGGCGCCTGCGACATGGGTGCGTACCCGAACGTCTTCTCGGGGTACCAGGCCGTCGCGGTCGAGGACAACCGGAAGAAGATGGAGAAGGCCTGGGGCATGCCCGAAGGTTCCCTGCCCGACTGGTACGGCCAGACGCTCACCGAGCAGATGTGGGCGACGGGCGAGACGGTCAAGGCGATGTGGATCATGGCACTGAACCCGGTCGTCTCGTACCCGAACTCGAACGGGATCATGGAGGCCCTCAAGAGGCTCGACTTCCTCGTCGTCCAGGACATCTTCCGGACGGAGACGACGGAGTTCGCCGACGTCATCCTCCCCGGCACGTGCTTTGCCGAGAAGGACGGGACGTTCACCTCGGGCGAGCGGCGCATCAACCGCGTCCGCAAGGCGGTCGACGGTCCCGGGCAGTCGATCGAGGACTGGAAGGTCTTTACCCTGCTCGCCAAGAAGATGGGCCTCAAGGGCTTCGAGTGGGAGACCGCAGAGGATGTCTGGAATGACATGCGCTCCGTGACGCCCTCGATGTTCGGGTGCACCTTCGAACGCCTGAACAAGCCGGAATCGCTTCACTGGCCCTGCCCCACGTTCGAACACCCTGGCACCCCGATCCTGCACCGCGAGAAGTTCTCAGCGGCAGACGGCCTCGGCACGTTCTTCGGGCTCGAGTACCGCCCGCCGGCGGAAGTGGCCGATGCCGAGTACCCGTTCACCCTGATGACGGGCCGTGTGATCTTCCACTACCACACGCGCACCCAGACCGCGCGTGCCGAGGTCCTCAACTACGAGGTCCCCGAAAACTACGTCCAGATCAACACCGAG
>CAYLUL010000013.1:0-21833 GCA_964386835.1 uncultured Methanospirillum sp. | reverse complement strand
ATCCTGGTCCAGATGAACGTCGAGGACACACGCCTCGGCACGGCCGAATACGTCGCGTCGAGGCACAACCTGGACACGATCGAGCTGAAGTGGGGCCAGGGAGCCAAATGCATCGGGGGTGAAATCAAGGTTGGATCCATCGAGCGTGCCCGCGAGCTGAAAAAGCGTGGCTATATCGTCCTGCCCGACCCCACGGCGAGCGAGAACGAGAAGGCCTTCGCAGCCGGTAGTATCAAGGAGTTCGAGCGCCACTCTCGCCTCGGTTTCGTCTCGAAGGAAGGCTTTCTCGAGGAGATTGACCGTCTCCGGAATATCGGATTCAAACGAATCACGCTCAAGACAGGCGCGTACTCTGCCCAGGAGCTCGCGATGGCGATTCGATTCGGGGCAGAGGCGAAGATCGACCTTCTGACGATCGACGGCGCCGGCGGTGGCACAGGAATGAGTCCCTGGCCGATGATGAACGAATGGGGAATACCGACCTTTTACCTCCAGTCGCTCGCCAACCAGTACTGCGAGTTACTCACGAAGAAGGGAATGAGAGTCCCCGATCTCGCGATCGGCGGCGGTTTCGGAGACGAGGCGAACGTCTTCAAGTCTCTCGCGATGGGTGCCCCCTACGTCAAGGCGGTCTGCATGGGACGGGGTTTGATGATCCCCGGCATGGTCGGCAAGAATATCGCAAAGTGGCTCGAGAATGGCGATCTGCCGAAGAATGTCGCCAAATACGGCTCCACGGTGCAGGAGATCTTCGTCACTTACGAGGAGCTCCGGGAGAAGTATGGAGAGCGTATCAGCGAGATTCCTCTCGGCGCCATCGGCATCTACACCTACGCACAGCGCTTCAGGACCGGCCTCCAGCAATTGATGGCTGGGAGCCGGAACTTCTCGCTCGCAACCGTCTCGAGAGACGACGTCTTCGCGCTCACCGAGGACGCAGCAAAAGTATCAGGTCTCCCGTATGTGATGGACGCGTACCGTGAGGAGGCTCTCGACATCCTGCTTGCCTGAGTGGCATACCCAAAGACCCCTTTTTTCCATCGAGTGGATTTCGCCCCCTCTCGAAGAACCATCCCGTACACAGAGATATTCCAGACCTGCAAGCGGTTGGAGATACGATCAGAACGAAACCGGTGCAGAGAGGAGCCCCCCTCAGGGGGCCTGACAGCAGCTTCTTCATGCCGGCGGACCAATAGAAAACGAATCATGCCATCGGCGACAGGCACACCGACGGTCAGCGTGGTGCTCCCGACGTACAACCGCGCCCACCTCCTGCCGCGCGCAATCCAGAGCGTTCTTGACCAGACCTATACCGACTTCGAACTGATCGTGGTCGATGATGGCTCAGCGGATAATACCCCCACCGTCATGGAGGCCTACACGGACGATCGGATACGGTACATCCGGTACGAGCCGAATAGGGGTGCAAACGCGGCCCGGAACATCGGAATTCGAGCGGCCCGAGCTCACTTCATTGCGTTCCAGGACTCGGATGACGACTGGTTGCCAGAGAAGTTAGAAAAGTGCATGGATGCCTGGAAAGAGACCGGCCCTAAGGTCGGGGTCGTCTACTCGGGCTACTGGAAGTACATGGACGCCGGAGGCAATCGGATGTTCATTCCCTTCGAATGGGTCAAGCAGCGGGAAGGATGGATCCATGACGAGCTCCTGCGAAATAACTTCGTGACGACGCAAGCTGCAGTCGTGCGTCGAGAATGTTTCGATCGATCGGGATACTGGCTTGAAGGATTGCCAGGCAAACAGGAGTGGGAGCTTTTCCTGCGGATCTCGCGAGATTACCAGTTCAAGTACATCAATGAGCCGCTCCTGAACTCGCGCTTCACCGAGGGCGGTATATCGAACAACCGTACCGGGATATACCGCTCGGTGGAGCAGATCCTGGAGATCCACCACGACGACTTCGCCCGAAGACCTCCGATTCTCGCTGAACATTATGTCCGGCTCGGACTCCAGTTCGGACTGTCGGGTGAGTTCGAGAAAGGACGGGAGTTCCTACGGCGGGGGGCGGCGCTTCAGCCTGGAAACTGGAAGTATCGTCTCGCCTCCCTCGCCGCATCGTTTGGAGAGGGGCCATTTTCCCGCATCATGCAGTTCTACCTTCCCAGGGACGCGGGCCCACTCTAGGGGAGGCAAAAAGATGATTCACCGGGGAGGGGCGGCCGTCACCGACCCTGCAGCCCTGAACGGATTCCATTCGTTCCTGGCAGCGGGCAGACTCCCCGGGTCGCTCGAAGACCTGATCGAAAAGTACCTGGCGGCGAAGACTGGGCGACCCTTCGGGGATGAGGTCATCTTCGACCGACTCCGCCGTGCAATCGTCGCACAGAAGAGTGGATACTGGAAAGAGGGGAAACGCCGGGAGATATCTTACCGGGCAGGATATTCGGTACTAGCGTATCTCGCATACCAGTTTCCAGTGTACTTCTTCCAGTCATGCCATCTCTTCAGCTGGCTGGCGGCAGAGGGGCGGCTCCGGGATGGGATGCGGATCGTGGATCTCGGCACCGGCCCCGGCGTCATCCCTCTCGCCCTTCTGACCCTTGCAGGATATCTACCTAAGTTCACAGCAGAGGTCCTGCCAGTGGAACCGTCCGAAGAACACTGGGAGGCCTGTCGCCACCTGGTAAAGGGATTTTCCAGGCTCGATGACCAGGTACGCATCCTTCCGGCACTTCGGGAGGATGCGGCGAATGTGGAGGCATCAGCCATCCCCCGGAATATCGATCTTCTGATCCTTTCGAACCTGCTTAACGAGCTGCCGGGCGACGCAGGACGACGGGCAGAGGTCGTTCTGCGATGGACAGAAAATCTGGCCGATGACGGCATGGTCCTCCTCGTAGAACCGGCAGATCTGGCGAACTCCACGGCCCTCCGGGATGTCCAGCGAGCGCTGATCGGTTCCGGGCTTCATCTCCATCACCCGTGCCGGTTCCTATGGGGGAGCAGTTGTGGCCCAGTGCCGTGCTGGTCTTTCGAGGACAGGCCGATGATTCAACCGACCCGCCTCCAGGAGGCGCTCGCTGCTGGGGCCCGTGACGGGTACCGTTACCGCAACACGGACATCAAGTTTTCAGCGGCGCTTCTCGGCCGTGAACGGCCACCAAGGGCGGAATGCCAGGGAATCGACCGTCGGCGAGTCACTCCCCTCTCACAACTCCATCGTCACGTGGGTCGGCGCATCACCTGTATGGCCGCCCTCATGTCGAACGACCTCGGTGATGCAAAGACTCACATAATCAAGATCTGCGACGGGACAGCCCGCCGCCCGGTCTTCGCAGTTCTTCCATACTATCACGAGGCGCCAGGAAACCGAGTACTCCTCGATTCTCCGTTCGGCAAGACGGTCGTCCTCCGTGACGTCCAGGTTCGTGAGAATTCGAAGACCCGGGCCTACAACCTCCTGGTCACTCGAGTCTCCCAGGCCAGGCTCTGCCAGGGATAGGAACCCTCAAGTCCTGACCGAACAAGGATCGTGCAGGTGGGACGATCGTGATCACTTCCCTCTCTCTCGAGAACTTCCGTTCCTTTCGCAGGGCAGAGTTCCAGCTGCGACCATTTACCCTGCTCGTGGGACGAAATGCAGCTGGCAAGACGAACCTGATCCAGGGACTCCTTTTTCTCCGTGATATCGCTCGCTCGGGCCTCGCAAATGCGATCTCGCTCCAGGGTGGACTCTCCTTTCTCCAGAATGCCGACCTCGCCTGTAAGCGGGAGCTCAGGGTCACTGTAGGGCTGACTCTGCCAACCGGCGATTCACCCAGGACGCTAGCAGACGGCCGAACAGTCGTCTTCTCTCCAGGACCCTGCAAGTACTCATTCTCCATCGGGTGCGACGATCGCCCGGATGTCCTCTCCGATCGGTTCTTCATGCAGTTCACCGTCACTCCGAGGGGAGGTGAGGCGCTACCGGGATGGATGGAACTCGTGCACAAAGGCGATGAGATCACGCACAGATTCGAACTCCCACATGGAATCGAAGAGGAGGCCATCCTTCCACCGCCGCTTCAGGAGGGACTATCCACACCCGGCACGCTGCTCCTGGAATCCCCAACCCTCTATCCGATGGGCCTCGTCCGCAGGTCGCTTGCCAAGATCAGCTGCTACGAGTTCAGTCCCCACCTCTCCGGCCGACTCGAGTTCCGCACCGGGGCCGCCGAGCTGGCAGAAGATGGATCGAATGCGGCGATCGCGCTCGGACGGGTGCTCGCCCACCCGGAGACCTGCCGGCAGTTTTTGATCCTCGTACGGGACATTCTCCCCTTCATCGAGGACGTCCGGGTCGGAGACGGGCCGGGAGGAACACCGGCGATCCGGGTCTCCGAGGTTTATGCACCGGGACGCTACCTCCCTGCAGAATCCCTCTCGAGCGGCACTGTCGAACTCTTTGCTCTGATTCTCGCACTCTTCTTCTCTCCCCGGGAACTCGCAGTCTTCGAAGAGCCAGCTGCACGCCTCCATCCAGCCCTGATCGAGCGCCTGGTCCAGCTGATGCAGGAGGCAGCAGTTCGCCAACCCATGATTGTCTCAACCCAGCATCCAGCCTTCCTGAGGCACGCACCGATCGAATCCGTATGCCTTGTATCGCGGGATGAGAACGGCTTCTCGGTCCTATCCCGTCCGGTGGACCGCCCGGAGATCCAGACCTTTCTTGAGGAGGAGGTCGGGCTTGACGACCTCTTTCTAGCCGATCTCCTCTGATCTCCATGGCACGAATGAACATCTTCGTCGAAGGATCGGACGATGTCCGCTTCTTTGAACGTACCCTGGTCCCTGTGCTCAGGAACCGGTATGACGAGGTCCGGTTGATCCCGTATGCCTCCCTGCGGCGGATCGTGGTCGACCGGCTGATTCGCGGCATCGAGCGGATGGGCGGGGAGTACGTGATCGTGGCGGACATTGACGCCGAGCCATCGGTGAGGTCCAAGAAAGGAGTCATATTGCGCCGTTTTGAACGGGCTGAACCAGGGGCGATTGCGGTCGTCGTGATGGAGATTGAGTCGTGGTATGTCGCCGGGGCTGATGATGGATTTCTTCTCGGTTGCGGGTTACCACCCTTTGGGGCCACGGATCGCCTGACAAAAGAAGAGTTCAACATGCTGATTCCCCGCCGGTATATCTCTCGAGTTGAATTCATGCTTGACCTGCTTGAACTGTATTCGCTCGACCGGGGAGCGGAAAGAAATCGTTCCCTCAGTTTTTTCCTGGAACGGTACGCACCGGAGGCGGTGACAATCCATAAATAGAGACGAGGACGACCCTCCGGCATGGTACACCAGGCAGTTCAGAAGCGGCATATCTGCACCGTCTGCGGATATGTCTATGATCCGCAGAACGGCGATTCCCGGCACGAGATCCCATCAGGCACTCCATTCGCATCTTTCCCTGATGACTGGGCCTGCCCGGTCTGCAGTGCCGGAAAGAACTTATTCCGGGAGATGTGAGGAAACCGACCTATGACGATCCGTGACATCGCCCCTGGAGTAACCTCGGTTGGTGCGATCGACTGGGACAGGCGGCTCTTCGACGACCTGATATCGCTGCCCGATGGAACGACCTACAACGCATTCCTTGTAAGGGGTTCGGAAAAGACCGCCCTGATCGACACAGTCGATACCGCGATGGAGATGGCCCTGATGACCAATCTCTTCAAGGCCGGAATCGACCAGATCGACTACATCGTGGTCAACCACGCCGAGCAGGATCACTCCGGTCTCATTCCCCTGCTTCTCGAGATGTTCGGGGGAGCGGTCGTGGTCACGAATAAAACCTGTAAGGACCTTCTTATCAACCTCCTCGGCATTCCCGAGGCACGGATCCAGGTGGTCGGGGATCGGGATACGCTCTCGCTTGGAGATCGGACCCTTGAATTCCTGATCACCCCCTGGGTCCACTGGCCTGACACGATGCTCACCTTCCTCCGCGAGGAGCGGATCCTCTTCTCGTGCGACCTTTTCGGGGCTCACCTGGCCAGAAGCGAACTCTTCCTCCTGGATGAGGTCGAGTGGCGCCGGGCGGCAAAGAGGTACTACGCCGAGATCATGATGCCATTCCGGAACAGCATCAGGGGATACCTCGAGAAGGTCAGGGATCTCGAACCCCGGTTGATCTGCCCGAGCCACGGGCCGCTTCATGACAGACCGCAGGTGGTCCTCGAAGCGTACGACGACTGGGTCTCCGATGACGTGAAGAACGAGGTCATAATTGCCTATGCCTCAATGCACGGCTCAACACGGACCATGGTTGAACACCTCGTGGACGCTCTTATCGACCGTGGTGTCCGAGTCCGGCAATTTCACCTCCCCTCGACCGATCTCGGAGACCTCGCGATGGCACTCGTCGATCCGGCCACGATCGTAATTGCAGCCCCGACAGTCCTCTTTGGACCCCACCCTGCAACGGTGACGGCGACATACCTAGCGAATGCCCTCAAACCTAAAACGAGGTTCGCAGCGGTCATGACCAGTTATGGATGGGGAGGAAAGACCGTGGAGACCCTCAAAGGGATGCTTGGCCACCTCAAGGTCGAGTTCCTGGAACCGATCCAGGTGAAGGGCTACCCATCCCCTGAGACGCTGGAGGCAATCAGGACCCTGGCCGATACAATACGTGATCGTCACACCGCTGTCACGAAGGACTGGTCTGATACCACCTGAGCCCCGAGGTGGACGAAGGGGAGGGTCTGGACTACCCCCCCCGGCCCTATCCGCCCCATGGAGAGGTTCTTTGAGGATGTAAGCCGAACTCTAGCGAACATGCGGATCCTGCTCGTTTCGACCCAGGATTATATCCATCACCCCGTGCCCTCGCGCCACCACTATATCTTCGAGGAACTTGCACAGCGGCATGAGGTGCATGTCCCTCACTTTCACGTGAGCCGGGCCCCGGAACGAAAAACGCGCCTCGTTGTCCACGAGGCAACCCGTTTCTCGGTCCAGAGCCCGCTCCTCCACTATACCCTCAATGCTCCCGAACATTACCGTGTTCTCTCCCGCGTCATACGAGAAGAAAAGATCGAGCTGGTGGTTGCAGCACATGTCCTCGCCGGAATGGCGGTCATTCGAGCCGCGCGTCGGCATCGAGTGCCAGTTCTCTTCGACCTCAAGGACTGGTTCCCCGACTCGGCGGCGGCGTACTACGACAACCCTTTACTCAAGGCGATGATCCGACGGACAGTCCTTGAGATTGTCCGCTACAACCTCAACCATTCCGATCGGATCACCACCGTCTCCCCGGGCCTCGTCGATAAGCTGGCGGCATACGGGTACAGGGCCGGGCTGATCACAAACGGCGTCGACACGTCCATTTTTCGACCGATGGATGGTGCTCCAATCCGGGAGAAGCACAGTATCGAGCCCGACGACTTTGTGATTGGGTTCTCGGGATCGGTTGAGCGTTGGTACGCCATCGATCGGATGATCGAAGCCATGCCCCGGGTGCTCGCGAGAGAGCCGCGGGCACTCCTCTTTGTTGTTGGCGGCTCCCTCTTCACGGGGTATCTCCCCGAGCTCCGGGCCCTGGCGGAACGGCTCGGGGTGGCAGATCGGGTTAGATTCGCTGGCACCCAGCCATACTCCTCGCTCCCCGCTCACATCGCGGCCATGGACGTCTGCACCATCCCGCTATCACCGCCCCAGTGGATCGACATCGCCCTTCCGAACAAGTTCTTCGAGTATTCGGCCTGTTCGAAACCTATTCTCTCCACCCCGATTCCTGATATGCAGCGGATCGGAGGAGAACACCTGCACATCTATCGTGACTACGATGAATTTGTTGAGATGACGCTCGCGCTCGCTCGAGAGCGCCCTCATTACGAGATCGACATGTCCGCATACGACTGGCGAACGAAAGCCTCCGAGTTCGAGACCTGCTTTAAGAGGATGCTGGGAGAGTAGAGGGGCGTGTCAGCGGTCTGTGCGATCACAGGAGAGGTCTTCTCATCCCACCACCTCGCAGCCCATACCGAATCGCGTGATCGGCTTGCTCTGATCGGACATTTCATCCCTCGGCAGGTCGTGCGTCACCCCCCATCGAGGGGGACGATCGATGACCTCCGCCTCGTCCATGACGCCGAGTATGTCGATCGGATAGCAGCTGTATCGAGCTCCGGTTCCGAGATCTCGTTTCTCACGCCCGATACATATCTGGCACCTGGCAGTTTCGAGACGGCTCGTTACGCTACCGGATCCTCCATCGAAGCAGCCCGGAGGGCCCGTTCAGGAGAGCATGCGTTCGCCCTGGTCCGTCCACCCGGACACCACGCGACAAAGAACCGCGCCATGGGTTACTGCATCTTCAACAACGCTGCCGTTGCCGCCGCACGGCTTCTCGAAGACGGCTGCAATCGGATCGCGATCCTGGACTGGGATCTTCACCATGGAAATGGGACCCAGGAGATCTTCTATGATTCAGACCGGGTGCTGTTCTGCTCCGTCCACCTGCGGGGCGCCTTTCCAGGAAGCGGGTGGGTTGACGAGATCGGTGTTGGAGAGGGGCGTGGCCTGAACATGAACGCACCCCTCAAGGAAGGGGCGAGACTCGCCGACATCACATACGTGCTTGAAGAGGCATTCGTCCCCGCGATCATCAACTTCGATCCCGATCTTCTGATCGTCTCGGCTGGACAGGACGGACTCGCCGACGACCCCAAGGCGGGCATGGCTCTCGAGCCGAACGACTATGGCGTGTTGGCGAAAATCGCTGCTGATACAGTTGAAAAACCCATCGCCCTTATCCTCGAAGGTGGGTATGGCCCCTCGCAGGGAGAGGCCGTTCGCGCGATCTTTCTGGCCCTTCTCGGAGAGCAGGTCTATCCTCCTGCGACAAAACCCCGTCCCTCGACAATGAGCGTCGTTCGGGCCCTCAGGCTCCTCACCGGATAGATTTATCGTGCGGACCAGTCCATGGGGTTTTATGCAGACTGATGAGTGTGCAGTCGGTGCCCGGGTCCGCTATGCCGGGACCGGGACGGTTGGGACCGTCACAGCGCTCCAAGCCGTTGATGGGGAGACCTTTGCAGTTCTCGACTCGACGGAACTGCTGTACAGGCTCGACCAGCTGACGCCCGCCGGTACCGTGCGCGAACAGCGAGAGGCTCGTCGTGAGGATATCACCGCCCAGCTTGCACGGGAACGAGAGGGAATCGTCCGAGAAGATGGCTCACAGTTTGAGCTCGACAACAGCTGTGAAGGAGGCGGGTGAGGGAAGAAAGCCTGTATCCGTTACTCTTCCAGTGGGATTGTCGTCAGTTTGACTGACTCAACACCCTTCTGTGACATGAGCCGCTCAGCGAGCGCCTTGAGCTGGCTTCCATCACCATGTACCAGCACCACTTCAAGGCAGCGGTTCTGAGTGACGTGAGAGTGCAGGGTCGCCTGGATTGTTTCGCGAAATTCGTGCTGTATGTCGGTCAAGGTTGGAAGGAGCCCACGCTGATCATGATCATAGATCATCGTGATCACACCCTGCCGCTCTCCTTTCACATCGGACATCCAGCGGTAATACGTGATATAGTTTCGAATTGCGTCACGGATACCTTCGGACCGGGAGGAGTAACCCCGAGCGGTGATGATCTCATCGAAACGATCGAGGAGGTTCTTCGGCAACGAGATTCCGATTCGCGAGAGCTCCGTCTCCATATCATCCAGTTTATCTGATGACAGTATTAAATATTACGAACTTTGCGGATTAGAAGTAACACTTTGTACGATTCTCAGGCATTATCCGGGATTTTTGAGTCGATCGGAGCCGCCCCTATGCCGTACACCACATGTATAAGTAGGATCGCTATGTATACAATAAGGAGGTTCGAGGACTTTTGGATGACGTGACCATCCCGAGCGTGAATATCGGAGTCGTGGGGCATGTGGACCACGGTAAGACCACGCTCGTCAATTCGCTGACGGGCACGTGGACCGATCGCCACTCGGAAGAGATCAAACGAGGGATCTCGATCAGGCTTGGGTATGCCGATGCCACCTTCTATCGTTGCCCGCAATGTGAGGGCAGCGATGCCCTGACGACCTCGGAGACCTGCCCGGTCTGTGGAGGGACTTCAGTCCCGTTCCGCTCGGTGTCGTTCGTCGACGCCCCGGGGCATGAGACCCTTATGGCTACCATGCTCTCGGGTTCCGCCCTGATGGACGGAGCGATGCTCGTGATCTCGGCGAACGAACAGTGCCCCCAACCGCAGACAAAGGAGCACCTTATGGCGCTCCAGCTTGTGGGTATCCGGCGGATTGTGATCGTCCAGAACAAGATCGATGTGGTCTCGCAGAAAGTAGCCCTTGAACACTACAACCAGATACGGGAGTTCGTCAAGGGTACGATCGCCGAAGGTGCACCGATCATCCCGCTCTCAGCACAGAAGGGCATTAATATTGGATCCCTGATTGAGGCCCTGAACGAGACGGTTCCGATCCCGGACCGGGATCCGGATGCCCTTCCGATCATGCTGGTCGCCAGGTCGTTCGACATCAATAAGCCAGGAGCGTCTTGGAAAGATGTCAAGGGAGGGGTCATTGGAGGCTCCCTTATCCAGGGAGTGCTTCATGAAGGAGACGAGATCGAGGTCCGACCGGGTCGTCAGACTCACACAGAAGGGCGAACCCGGTGGGAGGCGATCACAACCAAGATCACCTCGATCAACATGGGCCATAAGAAGATCCTGGATGCGACCCCAGGCGGATTGCTCGGTGTCGCGACCAAGCTCGATCCGGCTTTGACGAAGTCCGATGCGGTCGCCGGGCAGGTGGCAGGATATCCGGGATCGCTTCCACCAGTTTGGGATCGGATTCGGTTCAAGGTCACCCTGATGGAGCGGGTCGTCGGGGCGACGAGCGAGCTCAAGATCGAGCCTCTCAAGCACAACGAACCCCTGATGCTGTCTGTCGGTACGGCCGTAACCGTCGGCGTTGTCACGGGATCAAAGAAGGACACGGTCGAGATGCAGCTGAAGCGTCCGGTCTGCGCAGCCATCGGGGCTCGGATCGCAATCAGTCGGCAGGTCGGGGCCCGGTGGCGATTGATCGGAATGGGCGTCCTCACCGAGTGAGGGTGCTATTTGACGCGAACGCACTGATGATGCCGCTCGAACATAGAGTTGACCTCTTCTCCGAGGTGCAGGCACTGATCGGGGCATTCGAAGCGGTCGTGCCCCGCGAAGTGAAGGAAGAGCTCTCAGGCATTGCCCATCAGAGGGGGCGACGGGGAGCGGCGGCACGGTTCGGCCTCACGCTCGCCGGCCGGTGTACCGAAGAATCCCTGGATGGTGGGGGCGATATGACCGTGGATGACCGGATTGCCCGGTATGCACGGGTTCATGAATGCGTGGTCGCGACGAGCGACCGTGAATTGAGACGGACCCTGCTCCGAGACGGTGTGCCGGTGCTGACCCTGCGTGGTCCGCGCAGGATCACCCTGGAGAGACGATGAGCGGAAACGAGGAGATGCCATGTACTATCGATTGAAGCTCGAGGACAAGGTCCGGGTGCCTCCCCACCGACTGGGCGAGAACCTGGAGCTCGTTATCCTGGACGTGCTGCAGGAGCAGCTCGAGGGAAGCATTGACAAGGAGATCGGGATTTTTATCGCGGTGACAAGGGTCCTTGAAGTAGGCGACGGAGAGCTGGTCCCGGGAGACGGGGCTATCTACTACGATGTCACGTTCGAGGCCCTTTCCCTGCGCCTCTCATTGCAGGAGGTCCTCGAGGGGATTGTTGTCGAGACAACGAGTTTCGGTTCCTTTATCAGCCTGGGGCCGATTGATGCAATGCTGCATGTGAGCCAGATCTCGGACGAGTACATCACCTACGATGAGATGAACGGCCGGCTGAACTGCAAGGACTCCGGGCGGTATATCGCTGTCGGGGAACGTGTCCGAGTCAGGGTCGTCACCCTCTCGCTGAACGAACGGGAGCCACGCGACTCGAAGATCGGCCTGACCATGCGCCAGACCGGCCTGGGCACCGACCTCTGGCTCGAAGAGGAGCTCCGGATCGAACGGGAAGATAGAGAACGGAAAGGTGCTCGCTGATGGTCGTTCGCCGACGTGAAAAACTGCTTCCCAAGGTCTGCCGTGAATGCCACCGCGTGGTTGAAGGAGATTCCTGCGTCATCTGCTCAACGGGAAACCTCTCAACCGACTGGTCAGGATACCTCGTTGTGATCGATCCCCGACACTCCCAGGTTGCCAAAAAGATCAATATCACACTTCCCGGTCGGTACGCCCTGAAGGTCCGGTGATGCGGCGACTCCCTGCGGAGCACAGGGATGCGTTCCGTGCACCGTATGGACGGTTGTATCCGTCAATCGATCAGGCCCGTGTCCACCTCCAGGACGAGATCATCCTCGCAGTCGGAGATGTGGTCACCCAAAACCTTATCTTCGAGGGGATTTTTCCTGCTGTAGCGGTGGTTGATGGGTTCACCGCGAGAAATGTGCCGGTCCCCCCGGCGATGATCCCGGGGGCGCGGATCATTCGAGTCCCAAACCCACCCGGGTGTATCACCGATGAACTCGTCCAGGTTATCCAAGATGCACTCACATCACCTCCGACGCTGATCGTGGTTGACGGGGAAGAGGATCTGGCAGTCGTCCCGCTCGCGCTCGCAGCCCCCGATGGTGCAATCCTCGTCTACGGTCAACCTGGCGAAGGCGTGGTCATCTCGCGGATTGACGCGCAACAGCGGCGACGGGCGGCATCGCTCTTCGAGCTCTTCGAAGAGGCATGAACAGGCCATATTTTATAAGAATATCACTCTTATAGCTAGAGGATATCGATGGAAGTTGAGATCATTCAGGACACCCGCAATGAGCTTCTGAGCCGGCGGGAGCTGCGGTTCGTCCTCACGCACGACGGACCGACGCCTTCACGTAAAGAGATCATCGGGCGGCTCTGCGCCACGAAGAACGTCGGGGAGAACCTCGCCGTGCTCGACACGCTCTCGACCCAGTACGGAATGACGAAGGTTGAAGGAATGCTCCGGATCTATGATAGCGAGGAAGCGCGAAACCGTGCCGAACCCGAGCACCTGATCACCCGTGGGCAGCCCAAGCCGACAGAGGAGGCCTGAACATGGCGGCACCATCTAAGGGGAAGAAGGCTGCGAACGTTGCGATTAAACGTTCAGCCTACTTCACCGTCGAGGGCGAGAAGGCGACCCTCGCTCGCCGCTATTGCCCACGCTGCGGTGCAGGTGTGGTCCTGGCGGAACACGAGGACCGGGCCTCCTGCGGCCGCTGCGGCTACACCGAATTCAAACAGTAGCCCCATTGATGCCGGTGACCGGGACGGTACTCGGCCTTGAAGGCACTGCGTGGAACCTCAGTGCCGCCCTTTTTGATGAAGGCCTGATTGCCCTTCATTCTGATCCGTACCGCCCCCCGACTGGCGGAATTCATCCTCGGGAGGCAGCCCAGCACCACGCATCGCTGATGCGAGACGTGATCGCCCCAGTCCTGGAGCGAGCCGACCACGTGGATGCGGTTGCATTCTCACAGGGCCCTGGACTCGGCCCCTGCCTCAGGACCGTGGCGACAGCGGCCCGCGCGCTCGCGCTCACGCTCGACGTGCCACTCATCGGTGTGAACCACTGTCTGGCGCATGTTGAGATTGGTCGGTACGCAACGGGGTGCAAGGACCCTATCGTTCTGTATGCCTCAGGTGCCAACACTCAAGTGATCGGTTATCTCTCGGGGAGGTACCGCATCTTCGGCGAAACGCTCGACATCGGGCTTGGAAATGCCCTTGACAAGTTTGGACGATCGCGGGGGCTACCGCATCCAGGCGGCCCCGAGATCGAAAGGAGAGCGAACAACGGCGAGATGATCCTCCTGCCGTATACCGTCAAGGGCATGGACCTCGCCTTCTCAGGGCTCGTCACGGCAGCATCGGCCTCAAAGGCACCTATCGAGGACATCTGCCGGGGCCTGCAGGAGACCGCATTCGCGATGTGCGTTGAGGTAACCGAGCGTGCCCTGGCCCATGCCGGCAAGGACGAGGTCCTGCTCGTTGGCGGGGTCGGAATTAACCGTCGACTCCAGGAGATGCTCGCCATGATGTGCGAGGAACGCGGGGCTCGCTTCTTCGTTCCCAAACCCGCGTTTCTCGGCGACAACGGAGCCATGATCGCCTATACGGGCCGGCTCCAGCTCGCCAGCGGCATGACCATTCCCATCCCCGAGTCGCGAGTCGACCCGAACTATCGGATCGACCAGGTACCATGCCCCTGGCGAGCGGACCACCCGGAGACTTTCTTCCGGGTGGAACCACGAGGGGCCGAGGCTGTCGTCGAACTTGGGATGACCGACGCGACCAAGACCAGGCTGGTGAAACGGTACCGCGCTGATGTAATTGACGCGAGGTTACGCCATGAACGGACACGTTCGGAAGCTCGCCTCCTGTCTGTTGCCCGGCGGAATGGGGTCGCAACACCGATCATTCGCGACATCAACGGGACGACGATCGTCATGGAACGGGTACACGGAGAGGTGCTCAAAGCGAAGCTCTCTCCTGAACGGCTCCTGGCGGTGGGAGAAGCGGTGGGACGTCTGCATGCCAGCGGGATCGTCCATGGAGACCTGACGAGCTCGAACATGATCGTTCGAGATGGGCAGGTGGTCATAATCGACTTCGGTCTGGCACAGGCGACCGAAGAACTCGAGGCGCGGGGTGTAGATCTTCACGTCTTTCTCCAGTCACTCGCTGCTGCTGCCCCTGAGGCGACCGACCTCGTCGATGCGTTCATTCTTGGATACGGAAAAACGTTCACAGGCGCCAGAGCGGTCCTCGAACGTGAGATGGAGATTCGACGAAGGGGGCGATACCTCTGAAACTTGCTGTGGTTACAGGAAACTCGCATAAAGCTCAAGAAATAGCCGATTTCTTTGCCGGAACCATCGATGTGGAGCACGTGCCGCTCGAGATCCCTGAGTACCGGGACGATGAGATCGGACCGATCGCCCGTGAGAAGGCCCGCTACGCATTCACGATTCTGCAGCGCCCCCTGATCGTTGACGATACAGGGTTCATGGTGGATGTACTCTCGGGCTTTCCCGGACCCTACGCTGCGTACGTCTTTCGGACCCTTGGCAGCGACGGGATTTTGCGCCTCCTCGAGAAGAGGGCGCAGCGGACTGCCCGATTCGTCACGGTGATTGCGTTCGCGGACACGGACGGGATCCGGCTATTTGAAGGGCATCTCGAGGGCACGATCACACCCTCACCGCGAGGTGATCAGGGATTTGGGTATGACCCTATCTTCGAGACTCATGGCCTGACACTCGCCGAGATGACCCTGGAGGAGAAGAACAAGGTCTCGCACCGATCACGGGCCCTTGCTGCCTTCCAGAATTGGTATCGGAACCGGGACCCGGTGAAAACCGTTAAGTCGACCGAAGATCCTGTATTATAGACTCAAGACCACGTGGTGACCAAGAATGGCACGATTTCCAGAAGCCGAAGAGCGACTCCTTAATGTCAAGATCTGCATGCGCTGCAATGCGCGTAACGCAGTCCGCGCGACCTCCTGCCGCAAGTGCGGGTACCAGAACCTCCGGCCGAAAAACAAGGAGCGCAAGGCCTGAGCGGGTTAGCGCCGCGTGGTCATGCGCTGTAATACGTAACCCGTTTTCCCTTTTTGCTGTATTCGCCGCGGAACGTCTCCAGGTTTCGCTTGTACCCGATCCTGTCCGTAACTCCGAGCGAACGGAGCGCTTCACGCACCCGCATGACCCCATCCTCGTCCTGCCAGTCAGCGGTATAGACGTATATCACATACCGTGAATCACGTGAATCAGGGTTTGGCTTCGCAGTGGACACCTTCGCGGACATGCCGAGCTCCCCGGACACCGTCGCGTCCCGTACGCGACGCCAGATAAGGTCGACTTCTTCAGGCGGCAGAAAGATCAACCACTTGCCGGCGAGTTCGTCATCAACAGCACTGGGTCCGACTGAAGGGGCATCCTCGACGATCCAGTACATCTGAGTAGTCCTCGTCGGCACGACGCCCTCCCCAGCCTGCATAAGGTCGTGTATCTGACCGATTGAACCGAAGCGGGAGAGAAGGGCTTCGGCAAGCGGGGGGTAATCAGAACGAAATGAATCAAAGACTTGGGTGAGGTCGTCGGTGAAACCCCTGCCCTGTTCGACCAGCAGGTACAGCGATTGCCCCTTCTCCCGGAGTTCCCGGTGGAGCAGGTGCTCGAAGATGCCATAAGCAACGTCTGCCAGAGAACCGGGATCGACCTCGTCCATGTGTACAGCGTATGCAGGGGAGGACAGAAATTGTTTATGTCGATACCCCCGGTTTCCGGGTACAACACGACCACCATTGCGAGGTGTGACTATCGGAGACAGCCGAATAAAACAGGTACGAACGATCTATTTATGGGCCTGATCGACCCTCCAGTACCCATGAAATGGCCGCGTGATTACGGGCTTTCGATGCGACTCTGGCTGACGACGGGCCTATTGCTCCTCGTCTACCTCGCGTTCCTCGCGGTGCTCCGTTCGCTCGGCATCGGATTGGGATGGTTAATCTTGGTTGCGATCGGGCTCGGGTTTGTGCAGTATTTCTTCTCCGACCGCCTGGTCCTCCTCTCCACCGGAGCACGGATCGTCGAGCGGGATGAATATCCCGATCTCCATGCAACCGTCGATCGACTTTCGACTGAGGCGGGAATCCCGATGCCACGAGTCGCGATCATGCCCTCCCCGATCCCAAACGCCTTTGCGACCGGCAGGTCTCCATCCCATGCTGTCGTGGCAGTCACCGATTCGATTCACCGAATTCTCTCCCCCCGCGAGTTAGAGGCCGTGCTTGCCCACGAGATCGCCCACGTCAAGAACCGCGACATCCTCACAATGACGATCGCTTCATTCGTCGCGATGATCGCCTCCCTGATCATGAACAACGCAATCTTTCTCTCACTCGGCGACCGGCGGGACGGAGGCAGCCCGTGGATGATCGCCTGGATCGTTGCGATCGTCGTCTGGATCATATCAAGCCTGCTCCTGAACTCCCTCTCGCGGTACCGCGAGTTTGCGGCGGATCGGGGAAGCGCTCTGATCACCAACAATCCGGATGCTCTGATCTCAGCACTCGTCAAGATCAATGGTCGAATCGCATCAGCGCCGGAGGAGCGACGACGCCAGGTGGAAGGTGCGAGTGCGTTCTACATCCTGCCGATCACGGGCTCGACGCTTGCCGAGCTCTTTGCCACCCACCCCCCGCTGGAGAAGCGAATCGAGGCACTCGAGCGGATCAGGTTGGAGATCAATCAGGGCGGAATCCTCCGGTAGCCCAGGTAGACCAGCTCCCCCCCCATCTCAATCGTCGGTATGTGGTTCGGATCCACCGAGCGCCCTGCCGTTATCGATCCGCGCGTGGGCGTTGTTGCGATTTCGCGTCAGAAAACCTTCCAAAGAACAGGTCAGGCGGATGCCCAGCACCGGCGCACAGAGGTCCAAGAGTTGCAGTCCGACGGCAACTGTTCCCTGTGGAAGAGCTGCTCTGCTCAGACAGCGGATAGAAATCCTCAAATGGGGAGACGAGAAATTATAATAGACCGGAGTGTGAACCGAATAAGGCAGTTCGCATCGATGGTCTAGTGGCATGACTTTGGCCTTCCAAGCCAATAGCCCGGGTTCAATTCCCGGTCGATGCATCGGGCTTGTGGTCTAGCTGGTTATGACGTCGCCTTCACACGGCGGAGGTCCGGAGTTCGAATCTCCGCGAGCCCACTCCCTTCTTTCTTGCCAGCATCCATTCAGGTAGCTCTGGTCATCAGGCGAATCACGATCGCCGACGCGCTTCTTCCGCTCAAGTAGTAACCGAACTGCCAATACGAGAAGATATTTCCAATCCCTTCCCCCACGTTGTCCTGATGAGAGAAAATAACGAGTACCTCCGAGCCCTACTCGGGCTGTATGAGAAGTCACTCATGCTTCATGACACCTCACTCTTTCACCCTGTCCTGAAGTTCTACTTCATCGATGCGATCGCACACCTCGACTATACGCTCGGACTCCTCTCGTATAACTACGCCTCCCCCAAGAATATCATGGCGATGGAATACCTCAGGTGGAGAATAGATGAGGAGAAGAAGGGAGACCGGGTGCTCTTTGGAGAGTTTGTAAACTGGCTCAAAGAGAAAGATTTCACCCGTTTCGAGCGCCTCCCGACGGTCTGGCGGGCAGTGTACGATCGCAGCAACCCCGCAGCCTATCGTTCGTTCCGCCTGGTCCTCGACCCGGACAGTCGGAGCCCCTTGCCGATGGGATTTTTCACGATGGCGATCGACGAACTCTTCGACAACGAATTCCTCAAGTCTCTCTACCAGGACGAAGGATCACTCTCCAGATTCTTTGAAGAGTTCAGGGCTGGCCGTTCAGCATGATCAACGTCGCTCATCTGACCTCCCAGCTGGTCGCGATCCATACTGAGAACCCTCCTGGAGATACCAGTGACTGCGCCGAGTTCGTCCGGAACCAGCTCCAGGCGATCGGGCTCGATCCGCAGGTCTCGATAGGGGCTCCTGGCAGAGCGAATGTGATTGCGCATGGAAGCGGAGCCGCGCTTCTGTTCTGCGGCCATCTCGATGTCGTTCCGGCCGATGGAAGAAACTGGTCGTGTGACCCGACTGGTGGTGAGATCAGCGATGGATATGTCTGGGGGCGGGGCGCAACCGATATGAAAGGCGGTTGTGCGGCGATCATCGCAGCATGTGCTGCTGCGGCGAACCGTGGAAACGAGCTTGAACAGATCGGGGTCGCGTTCGTCGCAGATGAGGAGACGGGAGGAGGAGGAATTCAGCACCTGATCAAGGGTGCCCTGATCAGCCCGTGTGACTGTCTCATCGCCGAGCCGACCCCTGAAGGATCCCCCTGCCTGGGCCAAAAGGGGTTGGTCCGAGCACGATTCTCCTTCTCCGGGGAGCCCGGTCACGCCTCACTCTATCCTGCCAGGGGGATTTCTGCTGTCATGGAGGCGGTCAGACTGATCGAACACGTCCAGAGCCTGCACGAACGAGAGTTCGATCCCGGACCCAGGCTCGAACCGATCATCGCGAATTCCGAGCGCGTCCTCGAGGAGGTCCTCGCCATCCCCGGGTCGGGACCCATCCTCCGCCGGCTCTCATACAATCCCGGGAGGATTGAGGGGGGCGAGAAGGCAAACATCGTGGCGGAAAGATGCGACCTTGAACTCGACCTCCGTCTCCCCTGGGGGTGTGATCCGAGGCAACTCATGGCCGATCTCCAGGCTCATGCCCCCCGAGCCTCGGCGGAGTGCTTGAGCAGTTCGGCCCCGAGTTTCACCGACCCCAATCAGCCGATCGTGGAGCAGATCTGTGCTGCCATTGAGTCGGTCAGAAAACGACCTGCGATACCGATCGTCCAATGGGCCGCATCAGATGCTCGGGCTCTTCGTCTCGCCGGATTCCCGACGGTCGAGTACGGACCAGGAGACCTCAGCTGCATTCATGGCCTCAACGAACGCGTCCCTGTCCGTGCGCTCGAGGAGTCGGTGTCGATCTACAGCCACCTGGTCGACGCCTATACCTGAAGAGACCGATGCTCGTCTTCTGCCACCTCATGACCGGCGCTGCGATCGGCCTGATCGGAGGGCGTTCAGGTGCGGCTCGACCACTCCTGGCTGCAGGCATGACCGGCGGACTCCTTCCTGACCTGATCGACAAGCCACTCGGTCACCTTCTGCTAGGAGGGACGCTCGACAACGGGAGAATCCTGTCGCATTCGCTCGGCTTTTTCGTCGCGATACTCACGATCAGCTTACTAGTCTTCCGCCAGAGGCAGCCACTCCTGGGGCCCGTCCTGGCACTGGGAGTGCTATCGCACCAGCTGCTGGATGCCATGTGGCGCGACCCGGCGGCATGGTTTTTTCCGCTCCTCGGACCGTTTGTCCCAGGGCAATACCCTGACTACTTCCTTCATGGGCTGCTTGCCGAGATCTCATCGCCGGCTGAGTGGGTCTTCGGCACCACACTGCTCGCCCTGACCCTTGTTGCCTTTCGTCCCGGTGGTGCAGTGCTCTCAGGCTTTCGACCTGCCGCCGAGCGCCTCTTACCGGTGCTCGGAGCCCTCGTTGGGCTCCTCGGCCTCTTCACTCTGATCGCGACCAGCCTGTCCCTCCCGAACTTTTTCACGCAGATCACTCTCCCGGGGGACAACCTCCTTCTCGGAGGAGCCGGGATTCTGGCGAGCGTCGTCATTCTCGGGAGGGTCCCAGACGATCTTGAACCAGGCGGGTGAGGCCAGGAGTTCAGTGAGATGGTAATGGTCCTCCGCGACCATCCGATCGAAGAGTTCGGGCGGTACGAGCGGTCCGAATGCCCTCCCCGAGGGAGGGGTGGGGGGGAGTGTTCGTGCGATCTCCTCGGAGGAAGCAGAACGCATCGCCACGAGCGCCGCATGGACTCGCGTCCCTGCAGATCCTGCTGACCCGTTTTTTCGGATGACAAGGCCGAGATCCGTTGCACGAATTGTGGATCGTGGATCGAGATGCGCGTGCAGGTAGGACGCCACAACCCGGTTTCCGGCCGCCCCGAACGGCGTCAGGACGAGCACCCGGACTTTCGTGCCATCAGGTACCTCGAGAACTGTCACCCCCGACGGGTGAACCACACCGGGAATCGCTTCGAGCGCCTCCTCGAGGACGGCACGAGTCCCAATGTCGAGCGGCAGGCCAGAGGATCGGCTCGAGAGAATACGGATGGCGGATTCGGCGGCAAGCGGGCTCGCACCACCCTTCTCACCTGACCAGAAGGCCTTTCGTTGACCCGCCACGCCGGGCTCGACGATCAGGAGGCCATGGGAGTCATCCCTTCCGACGATCGACCAACCACGCCCCCCAAGCGAAAAGGCTCCCTCGCCCTCTGAACGGGCGAACCGGGCATCGAGGCGACCGACCTCCTCGCCGTCGGGCGTGATCGCACGGTAGTCCTGACCCCCCCGGAGCACGGAGAAGAGCTCCTGGCGATGGGAGCCAGAGAAGACCGTCTCGGTCGCTGGGCCGACCATCACCAGGTCTCCGTCGACGGCTATGAACCCCTCGTGCACCAGGTGGTCGGCAACCAGGGCGACCTCTTCCGGCGGTATCGCCTGAAATGGTCCCAGCGAACCCACCTGTTCCGTGAGAACCGATAATCGGGTGCGGCGGGCTTGCAGGAGATGGAGCAGGATCTGCTGAGCGAGGACGTGGTACGGCCGCGTTGGAGGCAAGATTGGCTCAGCTTCTCCCCGAGAAGCCGCCTCTATCGCCCCGAGGGCGAATACAAGTTCACAGGGACGTGAGAGAAGAAATGCGAAACGGGCAGGGCGATCCCGCCTTCCTGTCCTCCCAAGACGCTGCAGAAAAGAGGCGATAGAGGCCGGGGGTCCACTCTGGACCACCAGATCGAGATCCCCGATGTCAATCCCCAGTTCAAGGGTGGATGTGCAGACGATGCAGAACGGGTCACCAGACTTCGCGGCGGTCTCAGCCGCGTCGCGAGTCGATGGGGAGACCGATGAGTGATGGCAGTACAGTCCAGGAAGACGGCCATCAAGGAGATTCGAGAGCCGCTCAACCTCACCCCGGGAGCGCGCGAAGACAAGCGCACGCCGACCCCGCACCAGACGGACAAGGGTATCAGCCCTCCCAGTCTCCTGGGGCTCGATACAGAACGAGAATCGGCGTGGTATCTGAGGGGAGGGGATCCGGACCAGGCGCTGCCTTCGCCCCGGTCCCGAGAGCCACGATAGGACATCCGCAGGGTTGCCGACCGTGGCGGAGAGGCCGATCCGCTGGATGTTT
>CAYLUL010000012.1:0-22093 GCA_964386835.1 uncultured Methanospirillum sp. | reverse complement strand
ATGAAAAAGACTCCAGCGCCGGATGGGACCTGCGGTCTGAATGGGGGCTGGTCGTAGTTAATTGTATGTCCTGGACCACTCTTGTATCTTCATATGCTTTCGAAGATCCCGTGACCCCCCGCTCAGCGCTGGACCAGGCAGACCCAGCGGTCGTAGATCGGGTCGCGTTCGTTCTCAAGGACCTCCGCTCCCCGGCCGGCCTCGATCGCCCAGCTCGCAACGAGCGTGGCCTCCGGCTCGGTGCCGAGCGTGATCAGGGTCTCATGCGAGAGCCCGAGCAGCTGCTCCACGAGCCCGTGCCACAGCTCCTCGTTGATCCAGGGATAGATCTGGCCCATCATCAGCCCGAGGCCCAGCGGGGCCGGACTGCAGTAATCGGTCGCCGCGGTCCCATCGATGCAGCAGACCACCTCCGGGTCGAGCCGTCCCTCCTGGAGCCCCAGGGCGATCAGGGCCTCGTCGTTGTCGAACGAAAGGGGGTCCATCCCGAGGGAGCGGAGCACGGTCGCGCCGATCCCCGAACCGCAGCAGGCGTCGATGACGCGGGTGCCTGCCCTCTCGCCCCAGATCTCGGCGACAAGGGCTGTCGCCTTCTCCAGCCGATCCGGGGGAAGGTCGTTGGACGCCGCCGGGACGTACCGGCGGATCTGTTCGGCATAATGGCGCCGAACCGCGCGGGCCCAGGCCTCACGCGGCTCCTGGTAGATCTCGCCCCCGACTCGAGACCGAGCACCGACGGCGTCCGGTAGAGGAAGGTCGCCACGTGCCATGCGTCATCGTCGCGGAGGGCGAGCGCGATCGGGTCGTCCTGCTCGTCCACGAGCAGTCGTCCATCGGTCGCCTCGAGGTCGAGGAGCACCGAGGAATAGAGTTCGTCGGTCAGTTCGGCAAAGCTCGGTTCGATGAACCGGAGCTCGGGTACCTCCAGCAGTTCAGCAGCCGTCACCATCGCAGCATCACGCGTCTCTCACGATCCGCAGGCCCTCCGGGGCCCGCATCGTCCCGTCCACGAGCGCGCGCTCGTGGACCTCGATCGTCCTCCCGTCCAGGTCGCCCAGGACGTGGGCCCCCGGGGCCACCGCAATCGTCCCTCCGGAGCCGACTGTCCCATGGATGACGGTTCCGGCTCCGATCACGACCCGCTCCGATGCTCGTACCGAGCCGAACAGGGTCGTCGCCGTTCCGATCTCGACCGTGCGGGCGCGGACGTTGCCGTGGAGCCGGCAGTACGAGCCGATCACCATCTCTCCCGGCACCTCCAGCCGCTCCATGTCGAAGATCGCACCCGTGGGGATGACCAGGGGGTGCTCGATCGGTTCGTCGTCCTCCCCGAGGACCTCGGCCATGAACCGCTCGACCTCGTCCTCCCGTTCGAACCGGAGCATCGCCATCAGGTAGAGCATGAAGTAGACAAGCACCGGGAGCGGGTTCCGGATCTGGATCCAGCCATGGGCCTCGAACCCCTGCTCGATCTGGACGTTGTCGCCGATATCCAGGTCACCCGTCACCGAGAGCCGGCCGGCGATCCGGACCCCCTCGCCCAGGAACGCGTCGGCGTCCGTCGTGACATTGCCGGCCACCTCGGTCCAGTTGTCGATCCGGATGTCGCCGGACGCCGTCACCGCGCCGTTGATCCGGCAGAACTCGGCGATCACCACCTCCGCGCCCGAGACGCCGTAGTCGATCCGGGAGCGGTCTCCGATCAGGACCATACGGTCGGTGACCAGCGTGTGCTCCTGAAGTTCGGTCCGGTCAGGGAGCAGGCACCGGTCCAGGTGGAACTCGGGTGCGGATGGCTCGTCCATTATTGCCTGCCGTACACTCTGTCAGGCCCCGTATTTATGGGCCTTGTCGATCAGGTCGAGCAGGATCGCAAGAATGTCACACCCGTTGATACGGCAGAGGCCTCCCTCGGCGCAGGCGAACTCGTTGTACTGGTCGACCCGGTCCGGTCGGACCCCGGCTCCGTGGATCAATACCGGGACCGGGTCGGCCGAATGGTCCTTGACGGTGCACGGAGTGGAGTGGTCACCCAGGACCGCGATCACCGTCTCCGGAACATCGAGGAACGGGGCCAGGGCGCCGTCGATCCGTTCGATGAAGTCCCGCTTCTGCTCGGCCTTTCCATCGTGACCCGCCTCGTCCGCGCCCTTGATGTTCAGGAGCACGAAGGGATGCGTCTCGAGCGCTTCGATCGCGGCGGCGACCTTTCCTTCGATGTTGGAGTTGATCGACCCGGTGGCGCCCTCGACGTGGATGGGGTCGAGCCCGACGACCTGCCCGATCCCCGTGATCAGGGTCGCAGCCGAGACAACCGCACCGGCGAGTCCGTACCGTTCCTTGAAGGGCTGGAACTCGCCCATTCTGCCGGCCCCACGGAGCAGGACCTCGTTCGCCGGTAGCAACCCCTCACCGAGCCGCTGGCGGTTGACCGGGTGGTCTGCGAGGACCTGCCGCGCCTGCCGGACAAACTCGTTCAACACCGCAGCGGTCTTCGCGTCCGTCTCCGCCCCGGTCGTAGGCTTAAATTCGTACGGCAGGGCGCCCTCCTTCTTCGGATCGTTGGAGCCGACACCATCCCCCAGCCCCTCACCCTCCAGGGCGAGCGCCGCCCTGTGGCCGGCGCCCGAGACGAACTGGAAGCGGACCCCGAACCGGGAGAGGTCCACCGCCTCCTCGATCGCCTTCGAGAGCGGCTCGGTGCCGTGGATCCTTCCTGCGCGACGGTCCATCACGCGCCCGTCCGCATCCAGGGTCGCGTAGTTGGCACGGAAGCCGACCATCCCGGGGCGCATCCGGATCCCGGACCCCTCCGCCTCGAGCGGTCCCCGCCCGGTGTAGCACTCGCGGGGAGGATACCCGAGCAGGGCCAGGTGCGAGGTGTCCGATCCCGGACGGACTCCGGGCGAGATCGTGTCCATGATCCCGGTGATCCCCTCACGGGCGAGCCGGTCGAGCACGGGCGTCCTTGCGGCCGAGAGAGGGGTCGCCCCACGAAGAGCCGTGTGTGGCCTGTCACCGATACCATCGAGCACGATGAGCACGATCCTGCTGGCGGTCATCGGGTAGGCATTCGCGTTCGAGCGACATAGAGATGCCGGCCCGCCAGGTTTATCTGGGGCCCGTACCCATCCGATCTCGTGATCCTCGTCGCCTCGGACCTTCACGCGGGCCACCCCGATGCGGCTGTTCCCGAGTTTCTCCGGTTTCTCGATGCCTGCGAGTCGTACGGCGTGGCGTCGCTCGTCCTCCTCGGGGATATCTTCGACCTCTGGCGACGCAAGAACGGTCCACTCCTTGTCGAGCACTCAGACCTTCTCGAACGCCTGCTGCACCTTGAGGGCGTCGACCTCTTCTACGTGGTCGGCAACCACGACTACGCGCTCCTCGAGATCGCCGAGCGGTCCGGCGGAAGGGGGCCCTTCCCGGTCCAGAAGCGCCTGCTGCTCGAGGAGGGGGGGCGTATGAACCTCTTCATTCACGGGTACGACCTCGAGGTTTTGGGTGCGCTCGAGCCCTTCTCGGTCGAGGCCTACGAGGCGCTATCGTCACGGATGTGTGCGGTCGGAGACTTCGGCGGCGCCGCTGCCGGCCGTCTTGTCGAGCTCTACTCTCGGGGGCTCGATCTCGTCGCCCGGCGCGAAACCCTCTCCCGTCCAGCCCACGAGCGCCCAACCCTCGATGGGGCTGAGGCACTCGCCCACTCACCCGCCCGCCACCTGCTGCTCGGCATGGAGGTCGGGGACCGGCTCGTCTACGGGCACACCCACCGCCCCGCGGTGAGCCCCGACGGACTCGTCGCGAACCCGGGTTCCTGGGTCAACGACGGTGATGCGATGACCTATCTCAGGATCCAGAACGACGAGGTGGCCCTGCGCCGGTTTGGGCGGGACCCGTTTCCCTGAAGGGTATCGAAAAAGAGGAAGGTTTCAGGCAACCTGGACGCGGCCCAGGAGCTTGGACTTGATCACTTCGATCCGCCGGACCGGGAAGACGACACGGGTGTCGGTCATCATCTCCTTGGCGAGCGCTCCCGTCACCATCGTCTCGGTGACGGTCTGCCACTCGTTTTCAGCGATGAATGCCGCGACGCGCTCGGTGACCCGCTTCCGGATCTCGTGGATGTGGGATGAGTCGGCCGCCATCAGCGTGTAACAGGTCACCGTCAGGTGGACGCGGAACCCGTCCTTCGTCACGCCGATCACGTGCGAGTCGATCCGGCTCGAGCGCCGCTTCACGAGCGAGCGGAGGTAGTCCTTGGTCAGCTCGTGGCCGATGAACTCCGTGTATGCCGTGTCGCCGGCAACCCGGTTGATCCGGAACTTCATCTTGACGTGCTGCTTGCCGTAGTCGTTGTTGATCTCGCCGAGCGTCGCGTTCATGATGCGCCCGGTCATGTTCTCGGTGTCAGCCGAGATCGTATCGCCGATGTAGGCGGAGTTGAAGGATTCAGGAGCGTTGACCTTGTACCAGGTCTTCGCCTTCCACCCCTCAACGCGCCGTCCGGCCTGCTTCTTTCGTGCCATTCAGTCACCTTGGGTTATACAAATCTGAAGATCTCATGTGCGTCGCCAAACCGCCGGCGAACCGGGGCAGGCCAATCGTCGAGCTCGAAGCCCTTCTGTGCGAGGAACGCAGCCGTCCACCGTTCGAGGCCAATCCCGGAGCAGCCGGACCAGAGGTCCTTTCCGGACTGGACCTTGACGTTGAACCCACGCGGGTACTTATCGCCGTTCACCGAGACGTTCTGGAACTCGAGCCAGGAATCGGCGTACGGGAGCACGGCTTCGTAATCGGTCGTTCCGATCCGCTCCGTACCCTCCGCGCCAACCATGCCCTCCTGGGCCATGAACCAGGGCGTCACCCGGGCCGAGCGCCACTCGAGCTCGAGGATATCGTCGAAGAGCCGGCGGTACCGCTCGTGGAGCAGGTCGGCCGTCTCGACCGTCTGATCGGGAGAGCCGATCCAGAGGAGTTCGATTCGGTGGAACTCATCCACTCGTTCGATCCCGTGGATCCCACCGGACTCGTACCGGTGCGAGGTGCCCGAGCGGTCGAAGATCCGGGCTGGGAGGCAGTCGTTCGTCAGGGTCGTCCCACCGATGAACGGCCAGAACGATGGACACTGCGCATAGCAGAGCCCGCCGATCGGACCGTCGATCTTCTCCCGGATCAGGTCGATCGGGACCTCGCCGGTCACCTTGAAGTGATCCGCGACCTCCTCCCAGTAGTCGGGGTCACGGGTCTTGGGGGCCGAGACGTAGTAGATCTCGGGGTAGACGCCCTTCGCGTGCCCTGATTTCATCCAGACCTCCCAGGGGACGAGCTTCGGGAAGACCATCTCGGTAAAGCCCAGGGGCCGGATGATCTCTTCGAGGACGATCTCCTCGAAGACCCGAAAGAGCCGTGTCGATTGTGAGCCGTGGATCCATTGACCCCGCGAGAGCGCGTGCTTGATCCAGCCGCGCCGGATCATCTCCTGCGTGGGGTCTTCCTGGAAGTGGTGCTCCCGCTTCGGGGACTCGTAGACGAGGTCCCAGTGCTCGGTCTTCCCACCGTACGCGGCAGCCTCCGCCTTCTCCTCGATCAGCCGGATCAGCCGGTCGGGGACCTTGTTCTCGAGGTCCGCGGCCGTAACCGCGAGCTCGAGGCTGATCCGGTTCGGTCCGTGTTCGGCCGAGCGGATAAAGGAGAGCGTGGGGAGCCGGAGCCCCTCAGGGACTTCGCCCACCAGGTCGACCCGGTAGTCGGAGACCACCAGGTCCCGCAGGCCGATCCGGTGCCGCCCGAGCAGGCCCGCGACCTGTTTTTTAAACCGGAAGAGGGCATCGTGGACCCGGGTGTATCCCCCGCTCTCGAGTGTGAGCGCGAGGGTTGCACCACTGACCGCGTGCCCGGTGATCCGGCCGATCTCCTCCTCGGGGGCGCCTTTCGGAACCCCCTTTCGGAAGAGGACCGTGTTCGCCTCTTCGACCGCCCGCGCAATGGCGGGCAGGGCCTCGTCGGGGATCTCTCGTGAGAAGATGAGGTCCGCTGTCAGGCTGAATCGTGGCTGCATTGCTCCTCCGCAATCTGGCAGTTCATCAGGTAGTCGTCCATCGTCGCGATGATCGAGCCGCATTCGCGCCCTGTGAGCCGGGCGACGACCATCCCGTCCTCGACCGTGGTCGAGCAGAGGAGATGGTCGTCCGGTCCGAGTGCGGCGGCGACGCAGGCGGGGTGCCGGTGCCGGGTTGTGATGACTCCCTCGCACTTCATACGCCCACTGCCTCCGCGAACGCCGCCGCGAACTCTAAGAAACCGCTCTCGGGAACGAACCCGCCAGCCCGGCGAGTATGCCCGCCCCCGGACCCGCCGGTCTCGGTCGCCAGCTGGCGGACCAGGGGTCCGAGCGGAACCGAGCCGTCGGCGCGGGCCGAGATACGGACCATGTCGCCGTCTCCGCTGGCGACCAGCACCGGTCTCCCGGCGGGCCCGGCCAGCGCCGTCGCGACATCGCCGACGAGCGACGGGTCATCGACCAGGAAGGCAAGCGCGACCTCGTCGACCGGCCTGGCTTCGGCGATCGCCCGGATCACCCGGCGGTGGTACGCGGCCGCGACCTCCCGCGCCTCCTCAACGGCCCCGGGGGACCGGAGGCAGACCGAGGCGGCGAGACCGCCGCGTCCGGACTTGGCGCAGGCCTCGACCACGGCCGCGAGGGTCCGTGCATCGGCGAGGACCTCGCGCAGGCAGAGAACCCGGTCGCCCCAGAGGGCCTCGATCGACCCGGGTGCCGCCTGCTCGGCCGTGTCGAGCACGATCTGCGAGAGGAGGAGGTCAAGGGCCGGCCCGTCCTCTCCGAGCGATGCCCGGAGGAGCTCGCGCACCCGTCCCGCATCCCCGGAGATGCCGGGGAGGTACGGGTCGATGGCGAGCTCCAGCTGCTCGGCGATGGAGATGCCGGGGAGCTGTATTCCCCGCTCCAGCTCGAGAACGCCGTTTGCCAGCCCGTCGTTCAGGATCTCAGCGTTCTCGTTCTCGAAGGCCTGCCCGTCACCGAGCACACCTGCAACAGCAAGCCCGGCAAGGTCGCGGCAGTTTGCAAGCCGGTTTGCCATCAGGAACGCGAGGGCGGCCGCGGAGAACACCTGCTCGCCATCGAGCCCGGCGCTGTGCGGGTTCAGCACCACTCCATCTCCGTGGGGAACCGGGGCGTGATGGTCGAGGACGGCCACGTCGGCGGGCAGGTCTTCAAGACCAGCCCCAAGGTCACAGAGGAGGGTGGGCGCACCGCTGTCGAGGGCTGGGACCCGGTCCACAACCCGGAGACGGAAGCCGATCCCCCGTCTCCTGAGCGCGTGGCAGACGATCGATGCCGCTGCAACCCCGTCCGCATCGTGGTGGCCATAGACCTCCACGTATCGCTGCTCCTCGAGAAAGCGGGCGAGGCGTTCGGTTGCGGCATCGATCGACATGGTGGATTATCTTGAGAGCAGGATCTCTGCTGTCTCGGGTTTGTAGACCCAGCCTTTCGGGAGGCGCTTCGACCCGACGTAGTACTTCACCAGGCGGCGGACCTTCGACTCGGTCAGCTGGAGCTGGCGCTTGTTGTGGACATCGTTCCGGTTCTCTGCCAGGTGCTTGCGCATCCCCAGGGCCTTCACGATCAGGTTCCGGAGGTCCTCCGGGATCTCGGGCGAAAGCCCGTTCGCTTCGAGGATCTCGCCGACTCGCTTTCCGGTAGCGAGCTTCACATCAGGGACGGCGTACTGGTCCCGCAGGATCGTTCCGATCTCAGCGGTCGACCGCTCCTTGCGGTGAAGCTCAACGACGAGCTTCTCGATCTCGGCAACGTCGGTCGTCGACCACGCGGGCGGATCCGCCCGGTGCGGCCGAACGGAACCAGACTTGCCTCTCCGTCGCGCATGCATTCGTGCCATAGTTCTACTCCGATTCCGATAGTCCCGAGAAGAGCAGCGAAAAGACGCACGCTCTGTAATCCCAAGCCCCGTAGGGCCGCGCCACGAGGCGCGTCGGACTTACCGGTGTGTCGTGCACACGTCATCGACGGTGCCGGGTATGTATTCTTCCGCTGGAGTCATAAGGCTGCCGACCATTCCAAAAGAAATATACTCCCCTGGGGCGTCTCAGGAGTATGGCATATGGTCGCACGGTCCTGGTGGTCGCCCTCCTCCTCTGCGGGGCGATCCTCGGTGCCGGATGCACCGCTCCGGCGGGCCAGGGCGTCACTGGTTCCGCCGGAACTGCAGGGCTGCAGCTCTACTCCGACCCCGCTCACCTCTTCTCGCTCGAGAAACCTGCCTCCTGGGTTGTCACCGTGGGAGACGAGATCGAGGTCCGTGAGCCGGCGTCGAACGGTGCCCGCGTCCTCCTCCGCCCCCTCTTTTTGAGCGGTACGTACCGAGCGGCGAACGCGGGGACGGTCGCGAATTACCTGGTCGGCCAGGAGGTGAAGCGCACGGCGGGGTTCACCGTCAGCTCCGCCCGACAGGCCCGTGACGGTTCGATGCTCGAACTTGTCGCCGCGTATGATCGGTCGGGCGTGCCGATGACCGGGGTCTACACGATCTTCATCAAGTCCCCCTACGGGATGTACTCCGCCTACGAAGCGCCCCGGTCCACCTTCGCCCGGGACGAGCCGGTCATGCGGGCGGTGGCCGCCTCCTTTACCCAGCTCCCGGCGCAGGGAACCGGAAGTGCAACGGCAACACCGGTCCAGAGCAGTATCGGTCCGCTGCGGCAGACGCAGCAATCAGGCGGGGTCTCGATGAAGGTTCCCGACGGGTGGAATGTCCAGGTCATGCCGTACTGCTCGGGTCTGATCGCGGCGGACCCGCTGAACTCACGCGGTGTGGTCTTCTTAAACAGCCTGCACAAGGAGCCCGGGACGACGCTCCCTCCCGGTGTCACCCCCGAGGAATACCTGACCGGCTATTTCTCCCGGGACTTCACGACCGTCTCCGATGTCCGCATCCTGTCGTACGAAGACGCCGACCTCTCGGCGCTGTCGAGCGGCACGGCGAGTGTCAAGGCGATGCGCATCGCCTTCTCGAACAGCGGAACGCCGACGACCGGTTCGTTCACGGTCGGTACGTCTCAGGTCGGCGGCGGGTACTTCACGGCGGTCGAGTACCTCTGGGGGATCTACGCCCCGACAACCGACTGGGAGCGCGACGCTCCGGTCCTCCTCGAGTCTTTCATCTCGATCGACTACAGCCAGGCAACCCTCGCAGGCTGTCGGAGCCTTCTCGCCGCATCCTGGGGGGCCGGCTCCCGGTCGGGCGGTTCCGGGAGCTCTGGTGGGAGCGACTCCCGCGAGCAGCAGCTCAAGGAATGGTACGCGAAGCAGGAGGGCGAGGACATCTTTTTGGAAAAATTTTCCGATTACACCCTGAACCGGGACCGGGTCTACAACCCCGAGACCAACGAGGTCTATCACGTCGACCAGAACTTCTACCAGTACTACGATATCCACCGGGAGCAGTACCGGCAACAGGACCTGCAGCCCCTTGCTGACACCCAGTTCAGGAGCCTGGTCCCGCTCGACGGGAGCCTGCACATCCAACCGAATTAAAAAGTGGAGGGCTGGAACTGCCCTCTCGTGCTCTCCTCGTTCAGAGATCGCCGCCGGGGGGACGGCGACGCCTCCCCTTTCGCTTGCCCATGGAGAGAATGTCGACCCCGTACTGACCCGCCTTTCCGAGCCCGATCACCATCTCGTCCGACCTGGCCAGGCGCTCGATGTTGATCTCGTAGGAGCCCTGGCCCCGGATGCGAATCGTCTCGATCGACTCGTGGAGTGGCCGGTCCGGGATCTCGTCGACCTCGACCGGAATCTCGTGCACGTCCTCGTTCGGGGCCTCCTCGACGAGCGCCTCCAGGGGCGTCTCCTCCAGGACGTCGCGGTGCCGTTCCTCGGCACGGACATAGAGGAAGCGCTTCCCCCCGCAGCTCGGGCATCCACGGAGGACGTCCTGGGAGCCGTCCTCGAACTCCCGTCCGCAGGTCGTGCACTTGTGGGGCATGGATTACCGTGACGAGACCCAGGCACTGATCAGGTCTCGCTCCTTCCGGAGCATCTTGAGCTGGTTCGCCGGCCCGATCACGGTCAGTCGCGATGGCGACTCCTTGTTCCCGAACAAGCGCGCGAGCAATCCGCCGCCCTGCGAGCGCGCGGGATAGGTCTCCATCTCGATCCCGGCGAACCCGTCCGGTGAGATCTCCATCATCGTCATCTCGATCAGCCGGCTCGACTCCTCGGGAGAGAGCCCCTTCTCGAGCACCACGATGTTCCCGGCTATCACCTCGTCGAGAATCAGCCGGATCTTCTCCATCGAAGTGAGGCGTGCGAGCCGCTCCTCCGAGATCAGGTCCAGTTGTACGCCCTGAATCATGCCGCGATCACCCGAAGAACTCGATCATCTTGTCATAGAGCTCATCCACATTCGTCCCCTCGAGCCCCGAGATGGAGATGACGGGGTGCTGGGGAAAGGCCGACTTGATCCGGGCGGGTGAGGCGTCGGGGAGGTCGATCTTGTTGGCGACGATGACAACCGGCAGGTCCCGGGACTCGATAATCCCGACCATCATGATGTTGACCTGTGCGAACGGGTCGAGGGTCGAGTCGAGCATATAGATGACCCCATCGATGTCCTCCCGGAGCCAATGCATCGCCTCGGCCACCCCCTCGGTCGCCTCGCGGGCACGCTTCACCGCCTCATCCTTCTCGATCCCGTACTCGGTGAACTCGTGGTAGTCGATCTTGGTCGTCACCCCGGGGGTGTCGACGATGTCGATCACGATCGAGTCGCCGTTCCCGTTCGAGATGGTCACATCCTCACGTCGCCGGGCGCGCCGGGTCTCGTGGGGAACCTCAGAGACGGGGCCGAGTGCGTCGCCGGTCCAGTCCCGCACGATGCGGTTGGCGAGCGTGGTCTTTCCCGCGTTTGGCGGGCCGTAGATCCCGATCCGGGCCCGCTTCTTCTTGAAGAACACCCGCACAAACCGTGAGAGCCGTTTCTTTGCCTTCGTCAAAATATCCATGCAGCACCCCGGCCGATGATGCTTAAAGTGTTATGGCTCATGCGTAATGAGCCCTTTGGACAGCCGATCTCCCCTGGCCCCCCATCTGAGGGAATCCTTTTATCCGAGACGGGCATATCTCCTCTCGTCGAGCCAAGGATTAGCCCGAAATTCCGAAAAAACCCGGGATTGCCCGATCTGGAAAACCTTAATGAACTATAATGATAATTATGGTTCATCTCAGGGGGGACACCTGAATGAAGTCGTCCGACACCATGCACCTGGAGACCAGGGTACCGCTCAAAGAGATGATGAGCAGCAACCCGACTACGCTGGATTATAACGCCACCGTCGCCGAAGCGGCCCGCACTATGTGCCGGGACGATGTGGGAAGCTGCATTATCCTCGAGAACGGACTCCCGATTGGCATCGCGACCGAGCAGGACATCAACTGCAAGGTGGTCGCCTTCGACCGTCGGCCGAGCGAGGTCCAGGTCAGCGAGATCATGTCCACCCCCCTTATCACGATCGGCTCCGAGCGTACCGTCTCGGAGGCGGCGCAGATGATGGTCCGACACAAGGTCCGGCGGCTACCGGTGGTGGACGATGCCTTTCGGGTGATCGGGATCGTGACTGTGCGTGACCTGCTCACCGTCGCCAACGAGATCAACGAGATCATGACCGATCTCATCCTGATCAACCGGGAGGACGGGTACGAGGGCGGGATCTGCGAACGGTGCGGGATCATGGCCTCGGACCTCGTCCGCTCAGATGGCCAGCTCCTTTGCACCCATTGCCGCGTCGAGGAGCATCTCTGATGAAATCGGCAGCCGACCTCCTCTGCGAGGTCCCGCTGCTCCACGCCGAAGATCGGGTCACTCATGCCCGGTCGGTCCTTCGCGAAGACCAGTATCGCGAGGTCCTGGTTGTGGATGATCGCGGGGCGCTCGTCGGGTATGTCGATATCTCAGATGTCCTTCGGATCGCAGCGACCCGGTCGAACGTGACGCTCGATGGGTTCATCCGGGAGGCGCCGTCGGTCCCGCTCGATGCGAGCCTGGAGCGGGTCGGTGTCCTGCTCCGAGAGGCGAGGACCGACACGGTCGCAGTTCTCGGTTCCGATGGCAGGGTCCTGGGGGGGGTGCTCCTTGCCGGGGTCTTCCCGATCCTGGTCTCACGCCACGATCCCTGCGGGACGGTGGGCGAGGTGATGTCATCACGGGTCGTCTCGGTGGATGCCGATGATCCGGTCTCGCGCGTCCTCTCCCTTGTGAACACGACCGGCTTCTCCGCATTTCCGGTCATGAAGCGGCGGCAGCTGGTGGGCATGGTCTCACGGCGAGACCTGCTCAACTCGGGCAGGTCCCGGCGCGGGACCGATGGCGGGCTCGTGACGGAGGCGGTGATGAGCACTCCCGCCTTCACTCTCGCGCCCGAGGCATCCGTTCGCGAAGCAGCGACGATGCTCTGTCGGCACGACATCAGCCGCGCCCCGGTTGTTGACGGAACAAAGGTTGTCGGAATCCTCGACCGGCACGATGTGCTGCGAGGGCTCGCCCTCGCCGAGAACTGAGGTGACGCATGCAGGGGAACGGATTCAACCACAAAGCCTCAGACCGGCTTCTGAAGATGCCGGGCAAGCTCGACCGCGGACCGGTCGAGTTCGAGTCGCGGGTGGCACCCCACGCGGGTGAGATCATGGGGGTTGCGACGACCCGCGTCGTCGCGGTCCCACCAACGATGTCGATCATCGGGGCGGCCCAGTCCATGACCACGTGCGGTTTTCGCCGTCTCCCGGTGACGGACCCGGGGACCCAGCGGATGCTCGGGATCATCACCGCGTCGGATATCATCAACCTGCTCGGTGGCGGTGACAAGCAGAACCTCGTCACGGTCAAGCATGGCGGCAACCTGCTCGCGGCCTTCAACGAGACGGTCCGTGAGATCATGAGCAGCCACTACCTCTCGATCCGGTCGACCGGGACGATCGCGGATGCGGTCAACCTGATCCTCGGTCGGAAGGTCGGGGGTATTCCGATCATCGATGACCATGAGACCCTCCTCGGGATCGTGACCGAGCGTGATGTGCTGCGCCTCCTCGAAACGCAACCGAGCCACCTGACCGTCGAAGAGGTGATGTCCACCCAGCTCCGCGTGACCGCGCCCGATGCGACGATCGGCACGGCGACCCGCGAGATGGGGCGCTGCCGGTTCCGCCGCCTTCCAGTGGTCTCCGACGATGTCCTCTTCGGGATCATCACCTCGACCGACATCGTGCGGTATCTCGGGACCGGGCAGGTCTTCGAGGGCCTCGTGATCGGTGACATGGGTGAGTTGATGGCTCTCCCGGTCCGGACCCTGATGAAGGGGGAACTGATCACGACCACGCCCGAAACCCCGATCGATACCGCCGCCCGGATCATGCACGAGCGGCGTATCGGGGCCCTGCCGGTGATCGAGGACTCGCGCCTGATTGGGCTGGTGACCGAGTTCGACCTGGTCCGGGCGTATGCGGAGGGCAAGGGCTGATGCGTGCACGGGACGTGATGTCCTCGCCAGTCCAGGTGATCGGGCCGGGCGACTCCGTTGCGCACGCCCGGAACCAGATGCTCCGGTATCGGTGCTCGCGCCTGCTCGTGGTCGATGAAGAACGGGTCGCCGGGATCATCACGAAGAAGGATTTGGGGTACCGGCTCCGCCAGACCGAGCCCTCCTGGCGCCGCCGATCGATTGATCGCATCCCGGTCAGCCTGCTCATGACCCCTGATCCGGTCAGCGTCACTCCCGACGCCACCATCGGAACGGTGGCCGGGGTGATGTTCGAGTTCGGGGTCAGCGGTCTGCCGGTCGTTGATGAGTGCACCCTTGTCGGGATTGTAACCAGGACCGACCTCCTCCGGTCCGTCTCGGTCGATCGACTCGAGATGACGGTCGCGGACCTGATGGGCGACGTGGTCACCGTCTCGCGGTACCACTCGCTCGACCATGTGATCGACCTGGCGAGCGAGCAGGACGACCGCGTGGTCGTGGTCAACAGCGACGGGACACTCGCCGGGATCATCACGGAGTCGAACCTGGCATTCTTTCAATACGTCGGACCCGTGCCCGGCGAGCCCGATCGCGGGGTGACCATGCTCCGGCGAGAGGCCCCCGGTGGGCCGAAGACTCGTCGGTATGTGCGCGATGTCTCCGCCGTTGCCGAGGATCTGATGTCCCGGCCGGTGGCGTGCGTCTCGCCAGACGCCCCGATTGGCGAGGCAGTCCGGCGGATGCGCGATTTGCGGATAAACAGCCTTGTCGTCGACGATGCCGGCGACATCAAAGGCATTATCACACGAGATGATGTAATTAAGGGAGTTGCCACATGACCCAGACCTTATTTATTAAGGACATCATGTCCAGGCCTGTAACGATCGCGAAGTCGGCGGTGATCACCGAGGCGCTCGATCGGATGCTGGACCAGGAGATCGACCCCCTGGTCGTCACGAATAACGGCGCTGTGATCGGCACGGTCTCGCGCCGCTCCATCGCGGACGCGATGGGCTCGAAGCGGAACGCCAACGTCTCGCCGAACCAGATCCACGTCGCGAACGTGGTCGAGGAGGAGTTCACCTCGGCGTACGCGGACGAGGGAATCGACGTGGTGGTCCCGCTCCTGCAGATCTACAAGCTTGTGGTCGTGCTGGATGGAGACCACCGCCCGATCGGCCAGGTATCCCGAGGCGACCTCCTCAAGGTGCTCAGGCCCGCGGGTTCGGTTGATAAGGTGATGGAGAAGATCACGGTCGTCTCGCCCGACGAGCGCGTGGTCCACCTCCGCCGGCGAATGCTCGACGACGGCGCGAACCGCTACGTGGTCGCGAACGGTGCCGAATTCCTTGGTATGGTGACCGAGACCGATGTCGCCCGTTCGATGGCCGAGTTCCGCGAGGACGTGGCCGATCGGTTCCAGGACCACCGGATCCGCACGATGATCGTCAGTGACATCATGTCAACCCCGTTGATCTCGGTCCCCCCCGAGACTCTGGCTGTCGACCTGGTCGAGACGATGATCTCCCGCGGCATCAGCGGAGTCCCGGTCGTCGAGAATGGGCGGGTGCTCGGCGCGGTCTCGCGGCAGAGCCTGGTGAAGGCTCTTTGACCCCCCCTCCTGTTTTTCTCTCGATTCGGTAGAACACCAGCCCGCGATCCGTGGCGTGGTGTCCGGTTTGCTGTCCCGACCGCGGGCGACCCTGGCGAAGAGTGCAGAGTCAATGCCGCCTGAGCAGGCGACGAGGACCGGTTCGAGGCGTGTGATCTCTTTCTCTTCAACACCTCGAGACTCTTGCATGATGGGCGGCCCTCTTCCGTGGGGGGAGTAGGGGACGTCATGGCGATTCTATCGCGCGCCGGGGGTGGCACGGTCAGTGACCAGGAATGATCAGTCCAGATACGTCTTCAAAGGGCGCTCTCGGGACAGTCAGCTCGCGTCCTCCTCCCTCGGGGGCTCGCCCGGTCTCGAATCAACCGGTGGAGTTCTCCGATGGCTTTATCCAAACCGGTTTTTCATGTTTCAGTAGGCCCGTCCCCGTCCCCCACGTCATCCCACTCATTCTCATTCTGCTCCTCCTGCCGGTGTCTGCCGAGGCGGTGACGGTGATCTCAGGACCCACCGTGATCACGGAGCCGGGCACCTACATCCTGGACCAGGATATCCTTGCGTCCGGTGCGGGCACCGGACTGGAGGTGCGGGCTTCGAATGTCGTGATCGAGGGCAGCGGCCATCGGCTTCAGGGAGTGCGGACTGGCAACGCGCAGGGGATACGGGTGCAGGGCGTCCGTGGGGTGACCATTCGGGACCTCTTCCTCGAGCGCTGGGACACGGGTCTGTTCGCGGCGAATGCGCCCGGACTGGTGGTCGAGAGGGTGGGTGCGTCCGACAACTCCGGCACCGGCGTCCTCGTCTCGGGGGATGGCACCTTGGTATCGCTCCGGGATGTCTCAGCGTTCCGCAACCGGGACGGGATTATGCTGGCGACCTGTTCGGGGGTTCACCTCGAGGGCGTCACCGCGAGCCTGAACCTGGAGCACGGGATCACGCTGCATGAATCCTCTGGGTGCACCATCGCCGGGTCCACCGTCGTCTCGAACGGCCGTGCCGGCCTCTCGTTCGCCGGCGGCGGCTCAAATACTATCTGGAACAACTGGTTCTCGAACACGGTGAACGTCATGAATGACGGAAGGGCACCGCCCGGGAGGTGGGCCGTTGATCCGCCCCAAATCGGGCCGAATGTGGTCGGCGGCCCATCGATCGGCGGCAACTACTGGAGCTCTCCAGCCAGCACTGGATTCTCCGATACGACCCCTGACAAGGATGATGACGGGTTCTGCGATGTCGCCTGGATCGATCCCGACTCCACCATACAGGATCCGTATCCTCTCCACCTCCCGGCGGCGCCACGGGTGATCGGTGGCCCGAACAAGGTGACGATCACCGCCCCCGGCACCTACCGCCTCGGTGCCGACCTGGTCTCGGACCTCCCGGTCGCGATCGAGGTCCTGGCGGATGATGTGGTGATCGATGGCCAGGGGCACCTTCTCGAAGGGCCCGGGCTGGGTGGGATGCAGGGAGCGTGCGGCATCCTGGTGAACGGCGCACGGCAGGTGACCCTCTCCAACATCAGGGTTCGGGACTGGGTCTATGGTGTCTTCTATGACCAGGCCCCCGATGGGAGGATTGAGCGCCTTTCAATCTCGAACGCGTCCTTCTCCGGCCTGGTCGTCTCCACTGGCTCTGACCGGTGCGAGGTCACCGGGTCGATTCTTTCGGGAAACACCTGCGGCCTCTATCTCGCCTCAGTCTCCGGGTGCCGAATCTGGAATAATCGGTTTGCAAGCGCTGACGATGTCGTTTTTGGGGGAATCTGCTACCCGAACGAATGGAACATCACCCGACGGCCCGGTGACAACATCGTCGGGGGGCCGAACCTGGGCGGCAACTGGTGGGAGGGCGTCTCCGCCATGCTCCCTGATGAGGACCATGACGGGATCGGCGACCAGTCGGTCCCCCTTGCGTACGGCAACGTCGATTCGGCTCCGCTGGTCCGGCACGTCCCAGGGGCCCCTCCGAGGCCGGCCTTTGACTGGGACCCCCGCACCGGGCCGGCACCCCTCCGGGTGCAGTTCCAGGACCAATCAGAGAACCTCGGACCGCTCGAAGCCTGCACCTGGACCTGGGATTTTGGAGATGGGACCATTGGATCGGGCCGGAAACCGCTCCATGTCTTCGTGGCCGACGGCACCTATCGCGTGAACCTGACGGTGACCAATCGGTTCGGCGAGGCGAGCCGTACCGATGTGGTGACCGCGGGTGCTGGAACGCCGCTCGCCGCCGCACTCGACTCAGCCCTTGTCTTTGAGACCGATGGCGCAAACGGGTGGTTCGGATGCAAAGATCCGACCGCCCTCGGCAGCTCGTCGGCCCGGAGCGGCTCCGTGGGGGCGAACGGCGTCTCGGCGCTCCAGACCCGGGTGACCGGCCCCTTTCGTCTTTCATTCCGATGGCGGTGCTCCCCGGGACCGGGCGAGCGCCTGGTATTCCTCGTCGACGGTCTCCCCGAGCAGACGCTCGATCGGGAGACGGGCTGGACCTCGGCGACACGGGTGGTCCCGTCCGGCACCCACGTGCTGCGCTGGGAGTATCACGCCGGCACCACCGGGACCAGTGGAAGCGGCGCGGGATACCTGGATGCGGTCCGGCCTGATGCTGGACCACGGGCAGCCTTCAATGGCAGCCCTCAGGTCGGGACAGCGCCCCTGACGGTGATCTTCACCGACAGGTCCACGGGTGGCCCGACCGACTGGCAGTGGGAGTTCGGTGACGGGGAGAGCGCGGGCGGGCAATCCATCGTCGCGCACACCTACCACGAGCCCGGAACCTACCCGGTCGCCCTGACCGTCTCGAATCCGGATGGTTACGACACAGCCAGGGCCGCTGCATACATCACGGTGCTCCCGCCCCTCGCCGCCTCGTTCACGGCGGTGCCGCCGGAAGGGCGTTCACCCCTCGCGGTACGGTTCACGGACACTTCGACCGGCGATCCGACGCACTGGCGATGGGAGTTCGGTGACGGTCAGGTGGTTGAGGGGCCGTACCCGGCAGTGACGCACGTCTACAGCCAGCCCGGCGAATACCCGGTGCGCCTCACCGTCTCCAAGCCCGATGCGATGCCCGCGATCGCGACTAGGACGGTCCGTTCGCTCTCCGCCAGCCCTTCAACGGTCGATTTCACCGCCGATACCGCTGCCGGGTACGCACCCTTCGCGGTGCGCTTTACCGACGCCTCGACCAATAGCCCGACGAGCTGGCACTGGGACTTCGGCGACGGCACGACTTCGAACGAGAAGAGCCCGGTCCACACGTACGTGGACAACGGCTCATACACGGTATCGTTGGAAGCCATGAACGG
This sequence comes from uncultured Methanospirillum sp., assembly GCA_964386835.1. Taxonomy (GTDB): domain Archaea; phylum Halobacteriota; class Methanomicrobia; order Methanomicrobiales; family Methanospirillaceae; genus UBA288. The sequence goes on along the minus strand of CAYLUL010000012.1, from coordinate 3,620 downwards.
AGACGGAGGGGATCGGATCACGAAAGACCACCTCGTACGCGTGGCCATGCCCCCCCGGGTCGTGCTGGTGCCCAGCCCGCTCAGCGTGGCAGACCGGGGACAGAGACCGGTCCGGGTGTTTCTCGACTCCGTCCCCTTTGGCCTCTCGGGCTTCAGGGTCACGCTCACCATCCAGGACGGGAGCCGCGCGAATATCTCTGGGTCGATCAACTTCCCACCGGGGCTCTCCCCGATCGACCCCGCGACCGACCCGGGCCGAAACGCCACGATCACGTTCAAGGCTGCTGACACGCCCCACGTGATCGAAGCGGGGGCGACCGACGTCCTGCTCGCGACCCTGACTGTTCTGGGTGAACGGGTCGGCTCGACGGAGCTCACGGCCACAGTAGATGTTGTCACCGACGACGACGGGCGCTCCCTCACGCTCGAACCGGTGACCATCCCTCTCGAGGTGATCCCGGGTCCCGTGAGACTGGAACCGGAGGGGTACACTCCCCGTGATCTCGACTCGAATGGTCTCTACGAGGACCTGAACGGCAATGGGCGCCTTGACTTCCAGGACGTGGTCATCTTCTTTGATCATATGACCGAGATCCGGACACACCCCGAGTGGACTGCCTACTTCGATTTCAACATGAACGATCGGATTGACTTTGTCCATGTGACGGCTCTCTTTCATCTTCTCTAGGGGCTGGTCCGGCCCCATAAATCCCATAAGCCCTAAATAGTAATTCGATCAAGGTTTATTCGAAACGGTGTGATAGGGCCGGGACCGGCGACATGAGTCGCGCTCGTAGTGTGGTGAGTCAGTATGTGTCCTGGTGCGCGCCGGTGAATCTGATGAAGGAACGAGATCTGGGAAAGGACCGGCGGGTCCGGGAGTTCGTCTCTCTCTCGCCGGACGGACGCATCTGGGGAGAGATCATCACTGAGCCACTGCTCACTGTCGCGCAGGTGGCTGCCACGCTGCAGATCCGGGAGAAACTCGTCCGGAACCATATCAAGGAGAAGAGGCTGAAGGCCGTCAAGATCGGCAAGTACTGGCGGATCAAGCCCGAGGACCTTCACGCCTTCATCGAGTCAAACTCTTCCATTCGATCCGAACCCCATTCCCATCTCGCCGATGTCTCAGGAGTCGACTCCGGGATTTCTGGCTCCGACGCGTAAAACGTCGGGCACAAAAAAAGATGGGCCCCAATTGGGCCCAACAGAATCGTTTTTTTGAGATCTCTTCTTCTTGCTCAGGCGTCGGGGTAGGGGACGTCCGGAACGAACTTCGTCCCGTAGTAGATCACGCCCGACTCGCCCTCGGCGCCGATCCGCCGGAAGACCGACCGGACGCGCATCCCGATGCGTGCCTCGGCGACGTTCTCCAGGACCACCTGGCCGGTCACCCTCGGCCCTTCATCGAGCCGGATGATCGCCAGGACGAACGGGGTCTGCTGGGCAAAAGCGTCCGATGCCGACCGGATCACCGTGTAGGTGACGACCTCGCCTTTGCCCTGGAAGCGGAACGGCTCGGTCTCGCCGGCCCGGCGGCAGTCCGGACAGAACGAGCGGGGCGGGTAGAACGTCCGACTGCATGAGGTGCACTGGGTCCCCTCGAGGTTGTACCGCTGGGGAATTTTGCGCCAGAAACGGGGTACCGACATGATCAGGCCCTCCCGAAGATATGGACGGCGACCGAAGCGCCGGTGCCGCCGACGTTATGGGTCATGCCAATCTCGGCGCCATCAACCTGCCGTCTGCCCGCGTCGCCGCGGAGCTGCTGGACGATCTCGCAGACCTGTTTGATCCCCGTCGCGCCGACAGGGTGACCGCAGGCCTTCAGACCGCCCGAGGTGTTGACCGGTATCCGCCCGCCGAGCGCGGTCTCGCCCTCCTCGGTCAGCCGGCCGGCCTCGCCCTTGCTGCAGAACCCGAGGTCTTCGATCGCACAGATCTCGGCGATCGTGAAGCAGTCGTGCACCTCGACCATGTCGATGTCGGTTGGGGTGAGGCGGGCCATCTCGAACGCACGCCTTCCTGCTGCAACGGTCGCGTCCAGGGTCGAGATATCACGCCGGTCGTGAAGGGCGATCGTATCTGAGGCCTGGGCGGTCGCCAGCACCTGCACGGGTGAGTCGGTGAACTCCCGCGCCCGTTCGAGCGGGGCGAGGATCACCGCTGCGGCCCCATCCGTGATCGGGGAGCAGTCGAAGAGCCGGAGGGGGTCCGCGACGAGCGAGGAGCGGAGGACGGTATCGACTGTGATCTCGCTTCTGAACTGGGCGATTGGGTTGCGGGCCCCGTTGTAATGGTTCTTGACCGCGACCTGGGCGAGCTGCTCGCGGGTGAGCGAGTAGCGGTGCATGTAGTCGTTTGCGATCATTGCATAGAGTCCGGGGAAGGTGGCACCGACGAACCCCTCCCATTCGCGGTCGGCGGCGGCAGCGAGGGCGTCGACCGAGGTCGATGTCTCGACGTCGGTCATCTTCTCGACTCCTGCCGCGACGACGATGTCTTCAAGCCCCGAGGCGACCGCGATCATCCCCTGCCGGAAGGCGAGTGAGCCCGAGCAGCAGGCCGACTCGACCCGGGTCGAGGGGATGTGGCGTGAGGCCATTCCCGAGTAGTCGGCGATCAGGGCGCCGATATGCTCCTGCTCGACGAATCGCCCGGCGGACATGTTGCCGACGTAGAGCGCGTCGATCTTCTCTCCCGAAAGGTGTGCGTCCTCGAGCGCGAGTGCTCCCGCCTCGAGGAAGAGTTCGCGGAACGAAGTTCCCCATTTCTCCCCGAAGGGCGTGCATCCAATTCCGATTACGGCGACGTCTCTCATCACTGCATCACGATCTTTCCCTTGTGTCTGGCGTACAATGCGTAGTCGACGTAGATCGGGTTCGCCAGGAGCTGGCGAACCGTCGGAGCGGCGTTCCTCCGGAAGGCCTCCGACTCGATCGCGTCGGTCACCTCGATGTCAAAGGAGTCTGAGCCGGCCCCCGAGCCGAACGAGGTGACGAAGATCCGGTCGCCGGGTTTGGCGACGTCGAGCGTTGCCGCGAGGCCGACCATCGAAGCCCCTGAGTAGGTGTTGCCAAGGGTCGGGACGACGAGCCCGGGCCGGATCTGCTCCGGCGTGAAACCGAGCGTTTTCGCGACCCGCTGCGGGAACTTCGCATTCGGCTGGTGGAAGACTGCGTACTCGTAGTCCTTCGGGCTCTTTCCCGTCTGGTCGAACATCAGCTTTGCAGCCCCCTGGACATGCTTGAAGTACCCGGGGTCGCCGGTGAACCGTCCTCCATGGCGCGGGTAGTTCTGTCCCTCGCGCCGCCAGAAGTCCGGGGTGTCGGTCGTAAATGAGACCGTGCGGTGGATCGTCGCGATCGGGTCGTCTGCACCGATCAGGAACGCTGCGCCGCCAGCAGCCGCAGTGTACTCGAGCGCGTCCGAGGGTGCGCCCTGGGCGACGTCCGCCCCGACAGCGAGCCCGTAGGGGACCATTCCCGCGCCGACGAGGCCCATGCAGGCCTGGATGCCGGCGGTGCCCGCCTTGCAGGCGAACTCGTAATCGGCGGCGGTCATGACCGGGGTTGCGCCGATCGCCTCGCCGACCGTGCAGGCCGTCGGCTTGACGGCGT
>CAYLUL010000011.1:0-22173 GCA_964386835.1 uncultured Methanospirillum sp. | reverse complement strand
CGAGGAGTTCCTCCACCACCACCCGAAGGTCCGCGATGTCTACGTAATCGGTGTTCCCGACGAGAAGTACGGCGAGGAGTTGATGGCCTGGGTCGCCCTGAAAGAGGGCGAGACGGCAACCGACGAGGAGATCCGCGAGTTCTGCCGCGGCAGGATCGCGCACTTCAAAGTCCCGCGGTACATCAAGTTCGTCGACGACTTCCCGATGTCGGTATCGGGCAAGATCCAGAAGTTCAAGATGCGCGAGGAGTCAATCGCCGAGCTCGGGCTCGAGGGCGCCTCGCGGATCGAGACCGCCTGACCCTTTTTTTTAGTGTCTCGTCGCGGCAGACGCCCGGTCGATCAGGGACCGGGAGGCCTGTCGCGCACCGGCGAGAACCTCGTCCGCACCGGGGACGAACCGATCGTTCATCAGGACCCGTCCATCGCAGATCGTGGTCGTCACCGCGTCGCCCGAACAGGCATAGACCGCGTTCGAGACGGGGTTGTGGAGCGGGGTGTTACAGGGCGCTGCCGTCTCGAGCAGGACGAGATCAGCGGGGGCCCCGACCTCGATCCGTCCACCGGCCCATCCGAGCGCGGTGTGGGCATTCGTTGTCGCGAGCGCGAGCGCGTCGAGGGCGGGGAGCGCCGTCGGGTCGTTCCAGGCAAACTTCTGGAGAAGGGCGGCGATCTTCATCTCCTCGAACAGGTCGAGGTTGTTGTTTGACGCACACCCATCCGTGCCGAGGGCCACCCGTGCCCCCGCGGCCCGGAGGGCTGGATAGGGCATCGCCCGCCCGGTTGCGAGCTTCATGTTCGACGCCGGGTTGTGTGAGACGGTCGTGCCACGTTCTGAAAGGAGCCGGCACTCGTCGTCGTCGAGCCAGCACCCGTGCGCGGCAACCGTTCTGGGGCCGAGCAGCCCTGCATCATCCAGGGTTGCCACCGGGCGTTTGCCGGTGGCGGCGACTGCGTCGTCGACCTCTGACCGGGTCTCGGCGAGGTGAACGTGGACCCCGATGCCCCGTTCACGAGCGAACGCCGCGCACCAGGCAAGCCCGTCCGGCGAGACCGTGTAGACCGCGTGGGGGCCGACGGCGGCGGTGATCCGCGGGTTCCCCATCCGCGAGACATGGTCGGCAAGCGTCTCGGTCGCCCGGCATTCATGCTCGCGCTTCTCGGCGTTGCCGAGGTCGATGAACCCATAGCTCAGGACGGCCCGGAGACCCGCCTCATCCACGGCGCGGGCCGCCGACTCCATGAAGAAGTACATGTCGTTGAATCCGATCGTCCCGGTCCTCACCATCTCGAGGCACGCGAGGCGGGTGCCCCAGTAGACATCATCCGCCTGGAGATGGGCCTCGAGAGGCCAGATCCGCTCGGCAAGCCATGGCTGGAGGAGCATGTCGTCGGCATAGCCCCGAAGCAGGGTCATCGCCGCATGGGTGTGAGTGTTCACCAGGCCCGGGAGAAGAATGCGTCCTCGCCCCTCGATCGCATGGTCGAACTCGTGCTCGCGGCCGATATCGGGCCCGATCGCCGTGATCGTCCCATCGTCCGCGATCACCACGTCGATGTTCCGGTCCTGGTAGCGCACGTCTCGCAGGAGGAGCGGCGCCCTCGTCTCGAAGATATCATTCTCCATTCTCAAGTCACATCCTGGTGATGATTCGGCCGACGATCTCGGCCATCCGGTCAGCGTTCGCCCGTGCGGCATCGACGATAGACGCGTACGAAACCTCTTCGCTGGCGATCCCATTGGCATAATTCTCCACGGTGCAGAGCGCCGCCACCTCGAGCCCGAGCTCGTTCGCGAGCGTCGCTTCAGAGGCACAGGTCATCCCGACAACATCGGCGAAGAGCGACAGGGCGCGGACTTCTGCCCGGGTCTCGAGGCGGGGGCCCGGAGTCTGGACGTAGACCCCGCCCTGCCGGGCCTCCGGGACAACCTGGGCGAGCTGGGCGGTGAGAGCGGGAGAGAAGACCGGGGAGGCGTGGGCGATCACCCGGTCGTGAACGGTCGGCACGGATGCAGTGGTCGCATAGTCATCCGGGATCAGGAGCGAGCCGGGCGCAAGATCCGGGCGGAGCGAGCCGGTCGAGCCGATCAGGACGACCCGGTCGGCTCCCCGGAGGGCGAGGGCCGAGAGGTGTGCCCGGTGGTTGATCTGGTGCGGGGGGCGACCATTCTGGTGGCGGAGGAGGACGAGCGCCTGATCCCCAACGAGGATGTTCGCTTCCCCGAACGGGGTACTCACCCGCTCTGAGGAGAGAGAGGGAAGGGGACAGTCCAGAAGACTCGTTCCACCGATCACGGCGAGCAGTGCGGACCCCCTCCTCATCCGCCCCGGTGCGCCTTGACCAAGAGAAGAACCCGGCAGGCATGTTCAGCGAGCGACGTGTACAGGCAGGCTTCGTCCAGGTTCGCCCCGCCAGCGAAGGTCCCGTGTCCTCGCACGATGACGAGATTGCGGAGACGAAGCGCGCAGGCGACCGCACGGGCGAGGTCAGATGTCCCCGGAGCGCCCTCGACCACCGGTATCCGTGGACAGAGCAGCTGCCCCTCCGAGTCGATCGGTTCGATCTCGTCGAAGAGGATCGATGCCGCCACCGCGTAGACAGGATGGGCATGAACGATCGCACGGTGGGGCGTCTCCAGGTACACGGCGCGGTGAACACGGTACTCGGACGATGCCTGGGGTGGTGCACTCCCGATCATCGAAAGACGCACCGGGGTGCCGGGCTCATCGAGGTAACAGCCGGTCTGCGTAATCTCCAGCATGTTCCCGTCCCGCACCGACATGTTGCCAAAAGTGCCGCCGACCAGCCCCTCGTCGCGAAGCCGCTTTCCTATCCGTTGAAACTCCTTATCGAGCATTCCTCGCACCGTTTCTTGCTACAGTGGTCTTTCGCGTATTCCACGATATGTGCATGGGTCCGCCGATAGCAGTCGTTCACTGGCGGCAGCACTCCCTCAAATCGGTCCCGCAGTTCCGAGTCGGGCATCACGACCCCTGCGCAGCGACAGATTCGACGCGTATACGCATCGATCACGAACGCGAGGCGTGAGAATCCGTAGCAGAGGATTGAGTCAGCGGTCTCCTCACCGACTCCCCGGACGGAGAGGAGCCCGATCCGGAGCTCGTCCGACCCCCGCGACTCCATCTCATCGATCGAACCATACTCCTGGACGACATGCTCCGCGAGCGCGATGAGCCGTTGCGTCTTGATCCGGAAGAACCCGGTACAGCGAATCGCACCCTCAAGACGTGACGGCGATGCCGCGAGGATTGCAGGAATCGAGAGAAGGTTTTCGTCACGGAGGCGACCGAGCGCCCGTTCGACATTCTCCCAGCGCGTCTGCTGGGTAAGAATGGCGCCCACCATCACCTCGTCAGGGGGCGCATCCCACCAGTCGATCTCCCCGTACTCCTCCTCAAGATGGTCGACGATGAACTGAATCCGCTCTTCAGTGGAACTGGATGCCGACATCGTGCATCCTGTTAAACCGAGCCACGTTCAGCAGCAGCGGGGTGATGGACTCCACGAGGGATGCGGCGGCAAGCGGTCCGGCATCGTAGCCCTTCAAGCCCGGAACGCTCCTGACCAGGTCGAGAACCACCTGCTTGGACGTGACGTCGTCCCCGCAGACGGGAACAGAGTCATCGAGCTCCTCATCGATTGCCCTCCACCGGTTCGCTGCGATCGCATTGAACGCGGCTACAACGTGGGACTCGGGGAGGAGGCGCTGTGCACGGGCGGCGGCGGACCCCTCCTCGGGGGGGACGAAGCTGAAGAAATCACGCTTCTCCATCGGATTGATCGGCGAGAGAACGATCTTCCCCTCAAAGCCCGTCAGCGAATCGACGGTTTCCACGAGGTGCGTGAACGGGATCGCCAGGATCACCACATCCCCAAAGTTCACCGCGTCCTGGTTGGAGGTTCCTATGAGCGAGCAGGGGAGAGACCGCCCTTCAACCTGGAGGTGGCATTCGTGGCTCGCTTCATCCGCTTTTGCGAGATCGCGTGATCCGAGCCGGACCTCGTGGGTTTGAGAGAGGCGCATCGCCACCCCCTCACCGATTCCGCCCGTCCCGCCAATGATCCCTATCTTCACTCTGTCACCAGGGGTGCGAGGATCTGCTCGAGTTCGGCAGCCCCCGTCACCCCTTCGAGACGACGGACCACCTTGCCGTCCTTCTCAATCACGAGGGTTGGGACAACACTGACGCGGTATTCGGTGGCTTCCTTCATATGCTGATCAACGTCGAGTTTGCGCACCTCGATCGAATCGCCCATCTTTTCTTTTAATTTCTCCAGGATAGGGGTCTGCATCTTGCACGGTCCACACCATTCAGCATAAAAGTCAATCAGTACCGGTTTGCCCAAGACAATCGCCTCGTTCTCTGGATCTGTTGCCCAAAGACGAGATAAAGATTCCCACGTTCCCAATAGGGGGCTCACCGACCCCGCAAAAGGTGGATGAAATCGTGGGTTATGACCGTGATCACCCAGTACGTCGAGTTGGTTTCACGGGCAAAAAAAAGGGGGCCGCCCAGTTCAGGCGATCTCGGCGGTGGTGATTGTGACAGGGGTGACCGGGCGGTCACGCTGGTCGGCTCGCACCTTACCGATCGCATCGACCACGTCCATGCCAGCAACGACACGACCGAAGACCGGGTGCTTCGTGTCCAGGTAGTTGTTGTCGACGAGGTTGATGAAGAACTGCGAACCGCCGGTGTTCGGGCCGGCATTCGCCATCGAGATCGTGCCGCGGTCGTTCCGGTTGGAACGATTGGACGGGAACTCGTCTTTGATCATGTACCCGGGTCCGCCCGTTCCCGTGCCCGTCGGGTCGCCGCCCTGGATCATGAACCCGTCGATGACCCGGTGGAAGCTCACGTTGTTGTAGAAGCCCTTCGAAACGAGGTCGGCAAAGTTGCCGGCGGTCACGGGCATGTCGTCGTAGAGGGCGATCGTGATCTCGCCCATGGTCGTGTGAAGGATAGCCTTTCTGCTGGCAGGAATGTCGGTCGTCATGGTACTCTCTCCTTGAGTCGAGGTGGACGTCGGTACCGTCACCGCCGACGTGGCGGTCGGGGTCGCCTGGCCGGTGCCTGGCGTCGTCGAGCAGCCGGCTGCGAGAAGCGCGCAGGCGAACACGACGAGAACGAGCACGGCGAGTCTCTTTCCACTCATCTCTAGAAGGTGAGAAGGAGAGGTTAAGATGGTTCCCCTAGAGCACGTACGTCAGGTAGACCAGGACGAACGAGGCAGCGATCAGGAGACCGAAGACCAGGGGGTTCCAGGCGAGGACTTTCCTGCCGTCCAGCACGGAGACCGGGAGCATGTTGAACGCTGCCAGCATCGCGTTGATACGCATCCCGAAGAGCCCAATCAACCAGAGGATGCCGCCAGGCGGAACAACGAGATAGAGCCCGGCGAACCCGAGGGCAAGGACGAGGCTCATCACGGGTCCTGCCGCGGAGATCAGTCCGTCCTGGCGACGATCGATCCGGTCCCCATAGACCACGGTGGCGCCGGGTGCGGCAAAGACGACACCCACCAGCGCCGCCAGCACCACCGCAACAAGGAGCATCTGGTTGTCCTTTCGGAATTCGGCCCAGTAGCCGAACCGCATCGCCGTGAACTTGTGGGCAAGTTCGTGGAGCACGAACCCAACCCCCACCGTCAGAAGCGAGATGCCGAAGTAGGCGAGGGCGGTCACGGGATCGACATTGTTGCGGATGAAGATCAGGGTGAATGCAACGGCGATCGCGAGCCAGGCGATCACCAGGTCAAGCCGTTCGCGGCGGGGTATCCGTTCAAGCATCTCTGGACCAGTGTACAGAATGGGAGTAGCGGTATATCCAAGCTTTGGAGCCGACCGATTTATCTGGACGATCTGCGGAACTTGGTACGACCATGCAAACGATCGAGGAGCTCCGGGCGGAGATCGACCGGATCGATACCGCCATCGTCGACCTGATCGCTAATCGACAGGCGTGCGCAGGCCAGATGGCGCGATTGAAGTACGCACAGGGTCTGCCGATACGGGATGCGGGCCGACGGCACCAGGTCCTCGAGCGGGCCTTCGATCGCGCGGTTGAGCAGGGCGTCGACCCGAAAGCGGTTCAGCAGGTGATGGAGCTGCTGGTCGCGATGAGCGAAGAGCGGCAACGCGAGTGCCAGGGAGAGGGAAACCTCCCGTAGGCGCACCCCCGCTAGATCAACGTCTCGACGTACTCGATGACGGCCCGCTGGGCTCTGAGCCTGGCGTATGGCTTATTCCGGGAATCGATCACGGTCCAGGGGGCGTCAGGGGTGCTGGTCCGTACGAGCATCTCCCGGACGGCATCTTCATACTGGTCTCGTTTTTCACGGTTTCGCCAGTCCTCCTCGGTGATCTTCCACTGCTTGAGGGGGTCCTCCTCCCGCTCCCGGAACCGTTTGAGCTGGGTGTCGCCGTCGATCTCGAGCCAGAACTTGATGATGCCACCGCCGGACTCCACAAACAACCGCTCCATCTCGTTGATCTCACCATACGCCCGCCGCCACTCCTGATCGGTGGCGAACCCCTCGACCCGTTCCACCAGGACGCGCCCGTACCAGGAGCGGTCGAAGATGCAGATATCGCCCGCGGACGGCAACCGCCGGTAAAACCTCCAGAGATAATGGTGAGCGATCTCGTCGTCGTTGGGCCGCGAAACCGGCACCACCGAGTACCCCCGGGGATTCATCGGCTGGACGAGCCGTTTGATCGACCCGCCCTTTCCCGCCGCATCCCACCCTTCGTAAACGATCACGAGCGGCACCCTGCGCTTGAAAAGGGAGTACTGGCAGGCCTTGAGCCGTGCCTGGCAGTCCGAAACGGCATCCTCATACTCCTGCCGGCCAACGGTGTGCGGCCCCTTGGAGGTATCCACCGGGGAGGGCGTCTTCACGGGAGGAAGGTTCACCGGGGAGCGGCACCCGTCCGGGAGGACAAGGCGGGCGCGGAGACGTTCGACGACGCTGGTGAGCACCTCGGTCACCGCTCTATCAGCATCGTCTGCCTCCACGACGCGCCAGGGGTTCTCCGCGGTGTCCGTCTCGGTGATGATCCGCTGGATGAGCGGCGTGTAGGCATCGTACTGGCGGTGGAAGTCCCAGTCGTTCCGGGTGATCAGCCAGGAGGTGAGCGTGTCGCGCTCGCGGGCGAGGAGACGTCGGCGTTGCTCATCGCGACTGATCTGAAGGAAAAATTTCAGGACCAGGGTCCCATCGTCGGAGAGCTGCTGCTCAAACGTCCGCACTGAGCGGATCGCACGGTTCACCCGTTCAGGGCAGTCAATCCCGTGAAGCTCCTCCGCAAGGAGGCGAGAATACCACGAGCGGGCGAAGATCCCGATCCGGCCGCGTGAGGGAGTTCGGGTCCAGAACCGCCAGAGGAAGGGACGGGATTGCTCCTCCTCGCTCGGGCGACCGAACGCATGAAAGTCGAACCCCCGGGGGTCGAGCCCATCGAGCAGGGTGGCGACCGTGTCTGAGATGCCGGAGGCGTTCCAGCCCTCCACCACGATGATCGCGGGAATTCCGCGTGCTCTGAGGGCACGCTGCTGCTCACCCAGCTCGGTTTCGAGCTTCTTTCTCTTCTCGGCGATACGGTCCTTATTCACGGGAGAGCTCACCCGGTTGATCTATTCGATCGACCGAAGAAAAAAAGAGATGTATCCGTCTTCAGGTGATATTTTCAAGGGAGAAACCCTTCTTGGAAAGGAGCTCCTTGACACGGTCACGGTGGTCTCCCTGGAGCTCGATAGAACTGCCCTTCACTGTCCCGCCGCAGGCGAGCCGGCCCTTGAGATATTTGGTAAGGTCCTGGAGATCGATATCCGCCGGGTCGAGTCCCTCGACAACGGTGACCTCTTTCCCGTACCGACGTCGATTCACGATGACGTTTATCCTCTGCTGCTCTTTGGCAACCTCTTCGCAGATGCACAGCTCCTTCGGCAGTCCACAGGTGGGACAGATCCCTCCACTCATTACATCTAAATTCAAGTTCTGCTTATATATTTGTTGGCATAACGCGCCAGCGTCCGCCCGTCTTTTCCCTGACCTCGACCCGGAGAACGTTGAAATGTCCCTGATGATCCTCGGAACCGCCTCGCATGTGGGAAAAAGCACGATAGTCGCCGCCATCTGTCGACTCCTTTCAGACCACGGGTATGCAGTCGCCCCCTTCAAATCGCAGAACATGAGCCTGAACTCCTGGGTGACCAGGGACGGCGCGGAGATCGGGATCGCCCAGGCGATGCAGGCCTTCGCCGCACGCACGGAGCCGCAGGCTGAGATGAACCCGGTGCTCCTCAAGCCAAAAGGGGACCGGACCTCGCAAGTCGTCCTGATGGGTCGCCCGTATCGCGATGTCGCTATCGCTGACTATTATCGCGAGACCGACCGTCTTCTCGCCTGCGCCCTCGAGGCGTACGGACGGCTCGAGGGCGACCATGACTGTATCGTGGTTGAGGGAGCGGGAGGGGCGGCGGAGGTGAACCTCTATGGCCGGGATATCGCCAACATCCGCCTCGCTGAGAACCTACGCCTGCCGATCGTGCTGGTTGCCGATATCGAGCGCGGTGGGGTCTTCGCACAGGTCTGCGGAACCATCGCCCTTCTCCCCCGCCCGGTGCGGGAGCTTGTCCGGGGGGTGATCGTCAACAAGTTCAGGGGCGACCCTGCCCTTTTCGAGGACGGGGTGGCACTGATCGAGGCGCTCTCGGGCGTGCCGGTGCTCGGCGTCCTTCCGTTCTCTACCCTGGACATTCCGAGCGAGGACTCCCTCTCGATCGGGGACAAGCAGGTCCGGGACCACCCCATACGGATCGCGGTCCTCCGGTTCGACCGGATCTCGAACTTCACCGACTTCGAAGGGCTTGAACGCCGAGTGGCCGTCGACTACCTTCCCCTGGGGGCGCCCCTCGCCGGGTATGACTGTGTGATCCTGCCAGGGACCAAGAACACCATGGAAGACCTTGCCCGCCTTCACGCCTCGGGAGGGGCGGAGGAGGTCCGGCGCGCCCGTGCGGCGGGTGTCCCGGTGATCGGAATATGTGGCGGGTACCAGATGCTCGGACGCTCGGTGGAGGACCGGGGGATCGAGGCGGGTCACGCAACTCTCCCCGGTTTAAACCTGCTGGGGGTCGAAACGTGTTTTGCCGAGTATGAAAAGACCACGCGGCAGGCGGCGCACCCGGCGTGCCCGGCAGAGCCAATCCTTTCTCGGATCGGGACGGTCGAAGGATACGAGATCCACATGGGCGAGACGGTCCGGGATGGCGACGTCTCGCCCGCCTTCGGCGATGAAGGGGCGGTGAGCGACGACGGGCTGGTTTTTGGATCATACCTGCATGGCCTCTTTCAGAATCCAACGGCGGTCGATGGTCTCCTTGGGTACCTCCACGAACAGCGTGGTCTTTCGTACGAGCCCACTGCCGATATCGACCCGTACGACGCCCTGGCTCGGCTGCTCGTCGAGCACACCGATGTCGACCAACTCCTTGCCCTCGCTCTCGAGGGGCGCGCAAACGACGATAGGGGAGATTGAACGCTATCCTCCGAGCAGATACATCCGCCTCTCTTCCTCCTGGCGGTCAGTGACGTGCTACTCCGAAAGCCTGGATGTGTGGACGCGCCCTGAAGGAACGAGCGGGTGCTCGGATGAGCCATGTCACCTCACAATCGAGACCGCTCTTTCGGCATCATCACCGATCTTCCTGAAGTCCGACCCCCGGTGGCGACCAACAACGAAGGCTTATTGTCAGCGTCGTGCAAGGTATCAGGAGAGGTGGTCTCCGTGCAGGTCTCTATGAAACTGGAGATAAAGGACAGTCCGGGCCAGCTGGTTGCGGCCCTGACGCCGATCTCTGAATACGGCGGTAATATCATCGCCGTGATCCATCAGCGAGAGCCGGAGACTTCATCGGACACTCTCGGGGTCCAGATCGTGCTCGAGATCGAACACGAGCGGCTGGAAACCCTCGTCGCGACCCTGAAGCGCCAGGGAGTGAGCATCCTCCGCCTCGGCGAGGAGCGCCTGCTCTATCGACAGTCGGTGATCATGATCGGGCACCTGATCCACACGGATATCGGCGATACGATCGACCGGATCGACCGGACAGGGTTTGCTGAGGTGGCGGAGCTGAACGTCCAGATGCCGGCGATCGCTGAACCCTCGACGGCGCTTATCACGATAAAGGCGACCACGCGGTCCGAGATGGACCGTGCCCTGGATCTGTTACGGGGCGTTGCCGCTGAGAAAGGACTGCTGATCGTCGAGCCGCTCGAGGAGGCGGAGCGATGAGGATCGCGGTGCTCGGGCTCGGGGCTGTCGGCAAGGGACTGCTCCGGGTCCTCGCTGAGAAGCCGGAGCTCGGCCTGGTGCTCACCGGGGTGGCGGACTCCACCTCTGCCTGGATCGATCCTGCCGGGATCGACCCGCAGGAGATCCTGGAGAGAAAGCGCGTAACGAACCAGTGCGGGAGTGCAGACCATTCCGCCGCCGATCTTCTCGAAGCCGGCGACTTCGATGTCCTCGTGGAGCTGACCCCCACCAATGCCACGACGGGCGAGCCGGCCCTGACTCACATCCGGAAGGCCCTCGGCGCGGGACGACACGTGGTCACCTCCAACAAGGGACCGATTGCCGCAGCCCACGCGGAGCTCGAAGCCCTCGCCAGGGCGCAAGGGGTCGCGCTCCGGTACGAGGCGACAGTCGGGGGTGCAATCCCCGTCATCCACGTGATCACGAACGGCCTGGCCGGCAACCGGTTCCAGTCGATCACGGGTGTCCTGAACGGCACCTGCAACTACATCCTCACCCGGATGGATGACGAAGGGCTCACGTACGAGCAGGCCCTCGCGGAGGCCCGCGAGCTCGGGTATGCCGAGGCGGACCCGACCTACGATGTTCGCGGAATCGACGCGGCGATCAAGCTGGTGATTCTAACCAACACGTGCTGGAATCTCGGGGTCACCCTCGCCGACGTCTCGATCATCGGGATCGACGGCCTGACGGTCGATGCCCTGCGGCTTGCCGCAGACCAGGACTGCACGATCCGTCTGATCGGCGAGGCATCGCCCGAGCGCGGTCTTCTCCGTGTGGCGCCGCGGGTGCTGCCCCGTACCCACCCCCTCGTGATCGAGGGCACGCTGAATGCGATCACGCTCTCGACGGACTTTGCCGGTGAGATCACCCTGATGGGCAAGGGTGCCGGGTCTATCGAGACAGCGTCAGCGATTGTTGGAGACCTGCTCACGATTCGGGACGGCTCCATCGAGTGCAGGTGAGGCGGTGTCCCGCGTCCTCGAGCGGCGACGGCTGCTCCTGTCCCTGATGCGGCAGGTCACCCTCGAACAGGGCTCTTTCGGGATCGCCGAGATTGCGGGCCGGACCGCGCTCCCCCGGTCGACCGTCCAGGACTGGGTGAAACGGCTCGTCGCCGAGGGCTGCGTGGCTGCCCTGACCGATAGCCGCGGAAGACACGGTGCGCGGTTTGTCGCGATCAGTGCGATGCCCCGGTCCACCTGCCGACGCGTCTTCACGACGGTCGATGGGGACGAGGTCGCCATCTTTCACAAGTGCCTCTCATCGGCATGTGCCGGCTTCTGCGCCCACCACCATCGGGTGGCCGGCGGGGTGATTGGATCGGTTGAGCGGGATGGAAACCTGCTGCGTGAGACCGGGCATCTCGGTCAGGTGCCCATCGTGATAGGGCTCTCTCCGCACGCCGCAGTGGGAGTGGTGGGCCTCCGACGCGAGGGCGACCTGGTCATCCAGGAGCTCCTCTCCATCGGAGGACCGGCCTACTCGCTTTCCGAGATGATGGCTCATGCCGACGGAGTGCTCGAGGTCCGGATCGAACGAAACGACTCGCTCGTGCGGGCCGAAGTGGTGACCCGCGCCCTGACCCACGTCCTGATCGGGATCGATGACACGGATACGATCGGAGGGGGAGCGACCTTCGCTCTCGCGCTCGCCCTCCTCCAGCACCTGGCACGTCTTGAAGGGGTCCAACCGATCGCCCATCGGGTCGTGATGCTTGACCCGACCATCGAAGGGCGGACCGCGGGGAACGCCTGCAGCTATCTCGAGCTCGCGGTGGAGGAGGATCAGCTCAGCCGCGTCACGGAGCACGCCGTCCGGTTCGTCGTAGACGAGGCCTTCTCCCACGAGTGGGGGGTCGCGATACGTGAGGGCTTCCGGGTCCCCGCACCACTTCTCGAGTTCGCTACAAGGGCTCGAACAGGCAGCGTTACCCGGGAGGAAGCGACCGAGGTCGCCGAAGAGACGGAAACGCGGCTCTTCGGGGGTCGGGGCACGATCGGAGCGCTTGCCGCAATCGGGACCGCCGGCGCCTCGATCGAGGCACAGCTCGACCCGTCGCTCCCCCTCTGATTCACCCGCTCTTCTTCGCGCCCCGGGCGAGCGAGGCGTATGCCCCGACTGCGCAGAGCACGGCGAAGACAGCAAAGGAGATCCGTATCGCCCTGAGCAGGTCGTCGTCGTAGAGATCGGAGAGCTGGACCCTCCCTACGAATACGATCAGGGCGATCATGACGATCTCGAGCGAGAGGAGCTGACCGATCAGGCGCATCGTCGAGACCATCCCGGACGCGACCCCGTAATATCGTCGATCAACTGAGCCCATGATCGCATTGGTGTTCGGCGACGAGAAGAGGCCGTACCCGAGCCCGATCAGCATCAAGACTCCGAAGATCAGCGCGATGGGGGTGGTGCGGTCCAGGAGCGCGAAGAATGCCAACCCAACCACCATCAGCGCCATCCCGGCGGAGGCGAGCAGGCGGGGTTCCATACGGTCTGACGCCCGGCCGGCAAAGGGTGAGACGACCGTCTGGACCAGGGGCTGCGAGAGAAGGACAAGGCCGGCAGCCTGGGCGTCCAGGTCGCGCACGTGCTGCAGGTAGAACGAGAGGAGGAACCCGAGCCCGAAAGTCGCGCTGTAGTTGATGAGCGCGGCGAGGTTCGAAAAGAGATACACCCGGTTGTGTCGGAAGAGCGAGAGCTGGATCACGGGGGAGGGAATCCGCAGTTCCCACCAGACGAAGAGGGCCAGGACAACGAACCCGGCGGAGGCGAGCTCCACACCCATTACCCCGGGAAGATACGATAGCCCGAGCATCAGCGTGCAGAGGCCAGAACCGTAGAGGATCGTGCCCACAAGGTCGAGGCGTTCACCGCGGGCTTCGGCCCATTCCCCTGGCACCCGGAGCAGCAGGGCGAGGGCGAGCAGGCCTAGCGGGATCGTGACGAGGAAGATCGCACGCCACCCGAAGGTGTGGGTGAGAAAACCGCCGATCGACGGTCCGAGGGTGAGACCCAGGTAGACGGACGCGATCGTGATCCCCAGGGCCCGCCCGCGTTCCGCCGGGGGATACACCGAGCTGAGGAGGGCGACGGAGGTTCCAAAGACCATCGCTGAGCCCAGACCCTGTATCACTCGAAACCCGATCAACGCCTGGACAGACGGGACAAAGATGCAGAGCGCTGTCCCCACGAGATAGACCACGATGCCGACGAGAAATAGCCTCTTGCGCCCGTGGATATCGGCGAGCCTGCCTGCAGGGACGATGAAGACGGCGGTGGCCAGCAGAAAAGCGGTCGCGATCCAGTTGAGCAGGATCGCATCCGCCCCGAACTCATGCCCGATCGCCGGCAGCGAGACGTTGATGGAAGACCCCATGTATGGGGTCAGGAACGAGGCGAGCGAGGCGGCGATGAGAACCGATCGTTGCAGTTCCCGGGACCCCTCACTGGTAGACCCGGGCGCCGCCATTATCGTAGATCCGGTCTTTCTTGACAGTGTACGGCCCGATATCGTTATACACCTTGACCCTTGTCGCCTGGTTGAGCTGCAGCAACGAGAGCTTGTCGGTCAGGACATTGAACGTCCCGAGATATATGTAGGTGTTCCGGTTGAGCTGCGTAATATCGGGGGGAATCTTCCGGGCGGTTCTCCCGACGAACCCCTCGAGCATCACCGCCCTCGGTGTATCACAATGGATTGTACGGTTTCCGACTGCGTGAAGCCACTGCGAGCCGGCGATCTCCTGGGGATTGAACCGGGGGGAGTCGATCCGGTCATCGAGAGCGATCGACGTTGGATCGTCGGCGAGGGCGGAATAGATGAACCCCGTGTTGAAGAGAACGAAGACACAGAGGAAGACCGACGTCGCCCGGACGGCAGTATCACTCGAGAGATCGAGATTGGTTCGCTGCAGGAAGCGGCGAAGGAACCGAAACGCCTCGAAAATACCGATCACGAAGAACGGCGCGAGGAAGATGAGCGTGATCTGATACAGGCGCGTCGTGTTCAGGGCACTCGAGAAGAACGGGAGGATGACGCCCGCAGCGGCGAGCGCGAAGTTGACGAGCGAGAGAGCGAAGTATTCACGGTCGATCGAGAAGTATTCCCCGCCAAAATCCATCTTCTGCGGTTTGAGAAGGAGCGAGAGGATGCCAAAGAAGATGAAGAACTGGGTGATCAGCTGCACGTACTTGCCGACCTGATGCAGGGGTGTCGCCGCCTCTGAAACGATGATCGAGAGCCCTTCGGTCGTCTCGGTGCTGAGAAAACCGGAGACCATGTTGTTGGAGAACTGGACGGCAAGACCAGTGAACGAGTTGAGGGCCGAAGACGACGATATGAACATGTACCAGCCGAGGGCGAAGATGAAGAACAGGAGCACGTAGTCCAGCGTTATTGCCCGCTCGCCTGCATGCCGGGGCCTGAAGTTGGGCGCGTATCCCCTCTTCTCCCAGTTGAAGATCATCGAGACGCGGTCTTTCAACCGGTTGACCGACCCGATCTCTGAGAAGACGAGGATGACGAGGGAGAGCAGGAGGGCAATCATGAAGAGGTACGACAGCCCGTAGTGGGAGACGGCGAGGGAGAATGAGAAGATGATCAGAATGATGTATTTCTTGATCTTATCCAGGTCCTTGTTGATGATGAGGAGGGCGATCATCACGAGGAAGAACTCGGCGATCTCCTGTCGCGCCACCTGGAGCATCTCGGTGTAGTAGACGAACATCGCGACAAAGAAGAACGTCCCGAAGAAGGCGATCCGGTCGTACGACTGGCGTCGGATCACCATGTATATCGCCGGAGCCATCAGCGAGAAGAAGACCGGGTAGACGATCTTGAAGATCCAGACGATGTCGAGGTTGCAGACGATCGAGTAGATCGGGGCGAGCATCACGATCGAGAGCATCGCGTTGACATTCGAGTAGATCGAGAAGTCCCACGCCGCGTTGTTGACCACGAGATTCGCGATGTAAAATTCCTGATTGATGTCGTAGCCCCAGATATGATTCGAGATCAGGGACGTGTGGAGGAGGAGGGCAAGGGCAACCGTCCAGATCATGAATGGGTAATACCGCTCAGGGATCGCGCGCCGAAAGGCGACGAGCGCCGGCACGATCGCGATCACCGCGAGCAGGATGAAAAGCAGGGTATTGATCCGATAGTTGTTGACGAGCCAGGTCCCAAAGATCGCGAGGATCGGGAGGAGGGAGAAGAGGAAGACGGGCCAACCGAAGGTCTCGTCGGTGTAGATGTACTCCGGCTGGTTGTAGGCATGATCCACGAGGTAGGCGATCACCGCTCCGATGAAGACGAAGACCGTCATCGTGATCAGGAGCGGCCCCTCGGAGATCGGCTTCAGGATATCAAGCACCGGGTAGACGGTGTTCACGACAAAGCCGAGGAACATCACGCTCGAGAGCGAAAGCCCGACGGCGTAGAGGGTGGTCTCTATCGCCCCGATCGCGTGAACCCGCAGCACCCGGAGGAGGACGATCCCCGGGACCCAGGTGAGGTAGAGAAATCCGACAATTTGCCGGAGGAGCGGGACGCCGGCACCGTTCTCCTCGAGCACCAGGGTAGCCCAGAGGAGAAGCTGGACACCCAGTACGACCCCGAGGAATGAAACGATCCCCCAGTCGTTGAGCCGAAACGGATCGCGGATCTTCATCTGGAGTGCTCCAGTACCTCGCGGTACGCCGCGATCGTCCGGTCCGAGATCGGCCCCCAGGAGAGTTCCCGGGTCATCTTCTCGTGTGCGGCCGTACCCATAGTAGTCCGCAATGGTTCGTTCTGCAATAATTTCAATATTGCGTCGGCAAGCGCCTTCGGGTCGCGAGACGGTACGATGGAGCCGGTTCGGCCCTCTTCCACGACCTCGGGAATGGAACCAACGTCCGTGACCACGACAGGGCGCCGGAAGGCGTAGGCGATCGGGATCACGCCTGTCTGGGTTCCCTCGGTATAGGGGAGGACGACGGTCTTCGCTCGCTGAAAAAGGACGGGAACCTCGGTGTCCTCGATGAACCGGTTAACGAGCTCGATCCGTTTGTCGGCCAGAAGGGCGGTGTACGCGCCGAGATCACCTGCCCCGGCGATGATAAGGCGGGTCGTGGGAGACACCTCCCAGACGAGCGGCATTGCCTCGAGGAGGTACCGCAGCCCCTTGTATTCCTCGATCCGGCCGAAGAAGAGGATGGCATCCTCCTCCTTGAGTGCCGTCTCTCCGCCGATCCTGGTGAAGAACGAGTAGTCACCGTGCGGGATGACATAGGTGGGAACCGGGGCGTCGAGCTGCCGGCGTGCCCAATCCCCATGAACGATCACGGCGTCGGCGTACCGGAGAAAGAGGGAGCGGGCCACAGTCTGGTCCCATGCCCGGGATCCGGTGTGAGGCACGACGTCATGGATCGTCACCACGATCGGGTATCGGCGGGAGAGAAGGGGGAGGAGAAGCCCGTACCAGGGCGAGACCCCGTTGAAGTGGAGGAGGTCGGGCGCCTCGCTCTGCACTGCCCGAATGAACTGGAACGGACGCCAGAAAAGAAGCGTGTTTGTGCACAGGGTTCGGACCACGTTGCCGACGTGGAGCCGTCGAACCCGGACGTCCGGAGAGAAGGGGAACCGGGACGGGTCGAGATCGATCGGAGCGAAGACGACGAGGTCGATCCGGGCGGCAAGCGCACTGGCGAGCTGGGAGACGTACTGGACCAGTCCCCCGCTGGCGTTGTGGGTGAGAAGTACGACTTTCATGCCGACTCCGTTTCGAAGAGGGCGAGGTAGCGGTCTGCGATCACGGACCAGTCATGGTGCTCTGCGGCGAACTGGCGCGCCCTCACCCCCGCGGCCCGGAGGTCGGTCTGGAGATAGTCGGCGATCACGGTCCCTGCCTGCTCGGAGTCGGCGAACTCGACCACGCGTCCGAGATTTTCGTCTCCCACAAACCGCAGGGGTGGTATCGCCGAGACGACCGCTGGAAGCCCTGATGCGAGTGCCTCCAGGAGCGAGAGCGGGCTCCCCTCGCTCCGGCTCGCCATGACGTAGCAGTCGGCGAGCCGGTAGAGATCGGGAACCTTCCGGTAATCGACCGGGCCGAGAAAGCGAACATTATCGGAGAGGCCGAGCGCATCTGCACGGGCGCGCGTTCGTTCGCGCTGCTCCCCGTCACCCGCGACCACGAGCAGGGTGTCAGGCACCACCTCGTGAACTCGTGCGAAGACCTCGACCAGGCGCACCGGCTGCTTCGCCTCGCTCACCCGCCCAAGCGAGAGGAGGACGGTCCGGTCCTCGGGGATCTCCCACTCTCGGCGGAGGACGTTCCTGTCTTCTGCAGGAGAAAAGACGGATGTGTCCACGCCATTCGGGATGAGTTCGACTGAGGATGGGTCGATCCCGATCTCTGCGAGATCGTCACTGACGGTCTCGGAGACAGCGGTAAAACGGGCTTGACTGGAGAGGCGGCCAAGGGATCGGCGCTCGAACCAGGCAGCTGCCTGGAAGTACCGGGCGGGCGACATCCCGTGCCGAAACTTATTCAGGTAGGTTGAGTGGATGGTCGCGACTGCGTGGGGGAACGGAGACGCACCGGGAAAGAGGGGATTGTGGAGCCAGATCGCATCGTACTCCTGAGCCGTCCTCAGGCGGGAGACGCCACGCCAGTACTGGAGGAGCCCCCCGATCGCGAGATCGTGGATCAGGCGTCCGCTCCCGACGCGGATCTCCGGACCAGTCGGGGAACAGACCGTGCACGAGATGCCCCGATCCCGGAGGCGTTCAACCACGTGGTGCGCGACGTTGGCGATGCCGGAACCATGGGGGTAGTACTCGGAGGCGCAGACGAGCAGGTTCAATCGGTCACGTCCCAGCACGGCAATCGGGTTGTCTCCTGTGAGGGTGCGGTCGAGCTGTCGCGGCCCTCAGGCCGTGGCGAGCTCCTGGTAGAGGTCGAGGGTCGAGGTGACCGTGTTCCTCCACGAGTTCCGAACGATGATCGTCTCTCTCGCGTGCCGTCCCAGGGCCAGCGCCTCGTCCGGCGACTCCAGGAGCCGTCGGATCGCCTCTGCGAGGGCCCCGACATCCCCCTTCGGGAACATCACGCCGGACCCATCCACGAGGTGGCGGAGATGGTCGAACTCCGATATAACAACGGGCCGGCCACACGCCATCGCCTCGAGCATGGTCCGGGGAACCCCCTCGTGAAGGCTCGGGAGCACCAGCATCTCGGCCCGACGGTATTGGGCCGGCATCTCGTCATACGACATGAATGGGAGGTACTCCAGGTGATCGTCGAGCCGAAGTTCGGAGACGAGCTGCCGAACGGCCTCCTCCTCAGGCCCCTCGCCGACGAGCGTGATGCGGAGGTTCGGAACCACCTGCACGAGTTCGGCGGCGGCATGAATCAGAAATTCGACCCCCTTCCCCTTGACGTACCGCCCCACCCAGAGGAGGCGGCGGAACTCGTCGTCAATTCTGGAGGCATCGGGTGAGAAGACGTCGGTGTTCACCCCGTTCGGGATAACAGCGATCCCGTCACGGTGGACACCAAACTCAGAGATGAGCCGTTCCCGCTCGAGCGGCGTGTAGCAGATCACCCGATCGGCGGAGTTGAGCGTCCAGCGCCCCAGGGTGTTCATGTACCCAACATTCAGCCAGTGCGGGGCGGACGCTGACATGATCCCGTGGTTGGTGATCACAAGCGGTGAGGAGCCGTACTTCTTGACGAGGGCGCAGATATTGGTGGGAAAGAAGAGGTGAGAGTGGGCGTGGATCACATCGAAGTCGTTTCTCATCTCCATCATACGAAAGAAGAGGGTCGGGCTGATCGTGTTCCCGACCATCTTGATCGAGTGGTTGAACCGGATCACACGGTATCCATCGACAAACTCCTCTTCCGGGAGGTGGTCCGGGTTTGCCGTCAGCACAGTAACATCGTGGCCCAGGGCAGCCTGCATCCGGGACATCTCGTGGACATGGATGCCGTATCCGCCGACGACAGATGGATAGAGGTCACTTGCAACACGCAGTATCTTCATCGTGATTGATCCGCCCGCTCGTCAGGAACAGTGCTTCATGATCTCATTTCGGCGGTGCGTTAATAGCCTTTCTGGACCGACAAGGTTCAAACGCCAGAGGAATATCGCCGAACAGGGAAGAGGGACGAAACAGCAGTCCGGGTGAGTCGTTCTTCCTGATCCGCGCAGAGACATCAAACGATTTAATACTTACAGCGCGATTAGTTGATTATCCATGATCAACGTCGGAGTACTCGGAGCAACCGGCGCTGTAGGACAGCGCTTTGTCCAGCTTCTGGCGGATCACCCGTGGTTCTCCCTCACCACCCTGACCGCCTCGGGCCGGAGCGCGGGCAGACGGTACGCAGACGTCGTGGACTGGAGGCTCGATGCCCCCTTCCCCGACGCCTTTGGTGACCTGGTGGTTGCCCCAACAGACCCGAATGCCCTGCGCGACTGCGACCTCGTCTTCTCGGCTCTGCCGGCCGAGATCGCCGGAGATGTCGAGACTGCCTGCGCCGCCGCTGGACTCGCTGTCTGCACGAACGCCTCGTCGCACCGGATGGACGCGGACGTCCCGCTGGTCGTTCCCGAGGTGAATCCTGACCACCTTGGGTTGATCGACCTCCAGAAGGATAGGGGACGGGACGGCTTTATCGTGACAAACCCGAACTGCTCGACGATCGTCTTCACTCTCGCCCTCAAACCTATCGCTCCGCTCGGGTTTACCGATGTTCGGGTCGCGACCATGCAGGCGATCTCGGGCGCCGGGTTCGCCGGGGTTCCCGCGATGGCGATCTACGACAACGTGGTCCCGTTCATCGGCGGTGAGGAGGAGAAGATGGAGATCGAGACCCTCAAGATCATGGGCACGTTCGATGGCGCCTCGGTGACACCCGCCCCCTTCCGGGTGTCGGCTTCCTGCCACCGGGTGCCGGTGATCGACGGGCACACGATGGCGATCTGGGCCGATGTAACCGCCTCCGTCGATGACGTCCTGGCCGCGTACCGGTCGTGGAACCCCCCGATCTCAGGACTCCCGACCCAGCCCGAGCCGGCGGTCCAGCTCTTCGACCAGCCAAACCGGCCCCAGCCCCGCCTGGACCGGATGCGCGGACGGGGGATGACCGTTTCGGTCGGACGGGTGCGCCCCGGGCTCAGGCTGATCGCCCTTGGCCACAACACGATCCGGGGCGCCGCCGGGGCGTCAATCCTGAACGCGGAACTGATCGCACAGAAGAAGTTCCTCTGAACGGAGGGGGCCTCCTTGGACAAAGACAACACAGTGTACGTCGGCAACAAACCAGTGATGAACTATGTGCTTGCAGTGGTGACCCAGTTCTCAAACGGCGCGGAGGAGGTGATCATCAAGGCCCGCGGCAAGGCGATCTGCCGGGCGGTCGATACAGCCGAAATCTCGTTGAACCGGTTTCTCCAGGACGTGAAGAAGAAGGAGATCATCACCTCCACCGAGGAGATCGAGACCGATGCGGGCAGAACCAATGTCTCGAGCATCGAGATCATCCTGATGCACCGGACCTGATCCCCATTTTTCATCTCATACCCACGGGCAGACGACCGTTTACTTTCGCCCCGCATGGTCATATCACCATATACCCCCAATCCCAACGGTAGTGGGAGGACAGGACCCGGTGCGATCGATGCCTGCCGGAGGATCCTGCCAGGTCCTGCCCGTGGAGAAATGGCAATGATCAAACGACAGAAGAAGAGGGTTCCCCGCCGCAGGGACCGGACGGTACTCTCACGATTTCTTGACTGGTACGCCGAGCTCGCAGCCCACCGGGCACCACAGCCCCTCATCCCGGCCACTCCGTTCGACGAACTTTGAGCGCCGTACTGGTGGCCAACAGCCTTTTCCCCTCGCCCGCCATCGGAAGAACCATGGCAGACTCATGGATAGCCGCACGGGAGGAGGCTCAGCAGCGAGGCCTTCCGCTCGTCTACCACGACCTTGAAAAAAAGACCTTCGGCGCCTGCCGGCAAAAGGACGACTGCGGCCATTTCTCACGGGGCTGCTTTGTGCCCCATCGTGCGATCTGTATGAGAGCCGAGACGGATCCCGGCGAGATGGCAGAGAAGGAGGCGGCGTACCTCAGGGAGCACCCCGAGTTCGCCGAAGAGTACGAGCGTTGATTCGATCGAACGACCAACCCTCATCATGGCGTCTCCACTCCTCGCACTCATCCTCTCGTTCTTCGTCCCGGGCCTCGGGCAGTTCTACACGGGCCATTTTTTGAAGGCGGTCGTTCTCTTCGTCCTCGCCTCCGTCTTCGCCTTCCTCTCGACCGTCCTCGTCGGCATCCCGTTCTACATCATCGTCTGGCTCTACTCGATGTACGACGCGTATACCGCCGCCCAGGAGTAGAAGAGGACCGGCTCATCACGACACCGCCGGCAGGTCGGCGAAAAGCCCGAACCCACACGTTCATCTCCGCCTACCAGCGCCGGCGATACCCGAGGAACGTTGCCACAGTCAGCACCTCGAGTACGACGAGGGCGAGCCCGGGGCCCGCCTGCGTCACGGGGACGGACGTGGACGAAGGGGAGGTCCCCGATGGCATGGGCGTCGCCACCGATGTCGGTGCCTGGCCTGGTGGGAAGAGGACGCCGTCGACGATGTGCACCATGCCGTTCTTTGCCGGGATATCAAGCAGGGTGAGGTTCGCTCCGTCGATCCCGACTGCCCCGCCTGGCCGGACAGCCACACGGAGCGGCTCGCCGAGGAGGGTCGGCACCCGGGCGCTCGCCGTCACTTCGGCGACGGAGAGCGTCCCCGGCGCGAGGTGATGGGCGAG
>CAYLUL010000010.1:9548-22791 GCA_964386835.1 uncultured Methanospirillum sp. | reverse complement strand
GATACATACTGCAGTTCTACATTTTTGTCCCTTCGCTTAAAAACGTTGGTTTATTTCTCTGCGTCGCGCCGCAGCGATACTTCAGTCGATCGGGTATTCGGAATTTGTTTCTGGTTTTTAACGGAGAATGTGCCGATTCCGGTCCCCGCGCCCGATCCCCCGGTAGGCGAAGCCGGCCCGAATGAAAGAGTCCGGGTCGATCACATTCCTACCATCGACAATGACCGGGTGCTCGCGCCCCGAGAGCAGTTTCACCCGGGCGGGATCCAGCTCCTGGTACAGATCGTGCGATGCAAAGATGACAACTGCATCTGTGCCCTCGATCACACAGTCTAGGTCATGCTCGATTGGCACGCCTGGATACTGCTCGACATGAGGGTCGTGGACGCGGATGATGGCGCCCGCTGCGAGCACTTCGTCGCGGAAGGATTCGGATGGCGGGTTCCGGGCGTCGTCCGAGTTTCCGATGAAGGCCCACCCAAGCAATGCGATTCTGGCTCCGTCAAGAGACTTCCCAACCTGCCCGAGGCCATCGGAGAGGAGGTGAACCATATGCCGGGGCATGAAGTCGTTGACATGGCGGGCCATGACAAAGAGAGATTCGAGATCGGCGGGATAGTCGAGCTGATCGGGGCCAAGCTGCTGGACGCCGCGTTCGAGATGATACGTATCCTTCGTCAGGCAGTGGCCGCCAACACCGGCGCCAGGCCAGAGGATCGCCCTGGTGACCCCTTCCCCCTTAAGTGAGTCGACCCCCGTTCGAACATCATAGACATTGATCCCCATCGCTTCGCAATAAAGCGCCAGCTGGTTGACCGCGGCGATCTGCAGGTCCCGAAACGTGTTCTCCGCTGTCTTGGTCGCTTCTGCCGCCGTTGCCGTCATCGGGATCACCCGTCCCTCGGTGAGAACATGCTGGTACAATTCTACCGCTCGGGCCGTAGAAGGGCCATCAATCCCTCCCACAATCCGGTCATACTCGCGGATATTGCGGATCAGCCGGCCGACCATCACCCGTTCAGGGGCGTGGGCGAGAGCAAAGTCGACACCCGCCACAAGGCCCGACACGGACTCCAGGAGCTCCCGCGCCGGACCGACGGTTGTCCCGGGCGTGATCGTCGACTCCAGCACGACGAGCATCCCGGGCTCGAGATTCCGGCCAACCTGACCGAGACCATCGAAGAGCGGACCGAAGTCGGGAAGGAGATCCTTCGGGTCCGCAAACGGCGTCTGGATCGCCAGCGTCACCGCGTCGCACACGGAGATCTTCGAGAAGTCCGACGTTGCCTCGAATCGACCTCTCTGGACGACCTCCGCGAGTAGCGGCTCGAGGTCGGGCTCCTCGCCCTTCAACGGGCTCTCACCCCGGTTCAGTAGTCCGACCTTGTACCCCGACGAGGAGGAATCGCGCTGGAAGCCGTAGACATGCTCGATACCAGGCGCGTGCGCAAACAGCACCGCCGCGGGTATCCCGACATAACCCATCCCGATCACGCCGACACGACGTATCGGACCGCGCCGCTCAAGCTTTAGCTCCAGGGGTGACAACATCGGAGATCTGGTTGTCGGGGATAGAGAAAAAAGACATGCACTATCACGAGAATCAGTGGTGAAGTGAAGTGTTATTGCACAGTGCGGCGAACAAGACACAGGGACATGGCGCGAATTCTGATCATCGATGACTCAGCGTTTCAACGAAGGATTGTCCGTGGTATGCTCACTGTCGATGGCCATGAGGTTATCGAAGCGAAAAACGGCGCAGAGGGAGTTGTGCTGGCACCCGAACAGTTTGACCTCGTCCTCCTTGACCTGATCATGCCGGAGATGGACGGATTTGCTGTGCTCGAGGTGCTGCACCGGGATCTGCCTGGGCTTCCGGTCGTGATCTTGACGGCTGATATCCAGGATGCGACAAGAAGGCAGTGCATCACTCTCGGCGCCCGTGCATTTCTGAATAAGCCGCCCCAGCGAGACGCGCTCATCTCACTCGTTCAGGAGCTTCTCGGAGCATGATTCCGGTTCTGACGGAAGAACAGGAGGACGCCCTGAAAGAGTTGATCAACATTGGCGTCGGTCGAGCAGCCGGCATGCTTAACGAGATGACGTCCTCCCGGATCCGCCTTCGCGTCCCCTGGCTTCGCGTCGCAGAGGCGGGTGAATTAAAGTCGATCATCGATGAGGACGGCGAGCAGCTCTCGGCGGTGAAGATGGGCTTCGGAGGTCCCTTCTCCGGTACGGCAGCGCTGATCTTTCCAAAGACAGAGGCAGCGTTGCTCGTATCGCACCTCACGGGAGAGCCATACGACACCCCCGATATCGACGCGATCAGGGCGGTCACTCTGACAGAGATAGGAAATATCGTCGTAAACTGTGTCCTTGGATCGATGATGAACCTCCTCCAGCGTCAGGTTTCCTTCACGCTTCCATACTACAGCGAGGGAGACCTCTCATCGGTCATCTGTTCGAGCGTTGCGAATCCCACCGATCGCGTTCTGCTGGTGAGAACTCGTTTCTGCCTCGAAGAGATGCACCTGGAGGGAGATATTGTGCTGATCCTCGAGGTCGGCTCGCTCGACCAGCTCTTTCAGGGGATCGAGTCGCTGGAAAACTGACGGTACGATGAGATGATGGGAGTCGATGTGGATAGCTTTTCAGTCCTCGACATGGTGCCAATTGGCCTCTTTGTCCTTGACCGAAACCTGATCATTCGGTTCTGGAACAGGACACTCGAGAGCTGGACCGGTCTCTCCAGGGAAGAAGTTGTCGGACACCACCTCGGTGAGCAGTACCCTCACTTACTCGAGCTCCGCTACGCCGGACGACTCGAGGAGGTCTTTCATCTTGGAACCCCCGCAATATTCTCATCTCAGCTGCACCCACACCTGCTCCCGATCACACTCCCAGGGGAGAGGCAACAGCAGCAGAACGTGACCGTGACGGCAGTCCATCTGACTGGGGAGACATGGGGAGCGCTGGTCGCGATCGAGGATGTCACGGACCTTGTCGAACAGATCGGTTCATATCGCGAGATGCGGGACCGCGCACTTGAAGAGGTCGGGCGCCGACGGCAAAAAGAGGCCGAACTCCAGAAGAGAAACCGTGAGCTCTCTGTCCTGCACAAAGCGACCATCACCATCACGTCGTCGGGGGCACTCCGGGATCGCCTTGCCAGTGTTCTTGAGCAGATCCTCTCTTACCTGGGGTTCGAGGCAGGCCTGATCCAGCTCCTCAATCACAAGGAGGAAGACGGTCAACTCCTCGTGCATTCCGGTCTCTCGCCGGAGACTGTCGCAGCGGCTCGGGCGCACACGTCGAAAAGGGGTCAACAGGAACAGAGGGAGCATGACGATACAACTCTGGAGATCGAGGGCTACACGTCCCTTTTCGAGGCGACTTGGGGAGAACAATACCTGACCATCGTCCACGTCCCGCTGGTCGCCGAGGATCTGCTTGTCGGGAGCCTGGTCTTGATGTCTGCCAAAATGCGTGCCGTTGACGAAAGCCAAGAGTCGCTGATCGAGTCGATTGCGCGTGAGATCGGGACTGCGGAGGGCAAAGCATCTCTTGAGGCCCGGCTCGTGGACGCACACGAACAGGCCAACCTCTACCTAGACATATTGACCCACGACATTGGTAACACAGTGACCACCATAGGCGGCGCCGCGGATCTGCTCGCCGTGCAGGTGGAAGCCCCGGACCAGGGGACCCTACCTCAGATCCAGAGGGGGATAGGCAAGGTGACCGAGATCATACGGAACGTGTCGACGATTCGGCATATGCACGAACAGGAGATTGTCCTCAGACCCATCCGCCTCGACACCCTCGTTCGGTCGGAAGTGGATGTCGTTCCGGACGCACATATCATATATGAAATGCCTCCTTTCGAGGTGCTTGCGGATCAGCTCCTGGGAGAAGTCTTCACCAACCTGATCGGTAACAGCCTCAAGCACGGTGGAAAGGATGTGACCATCTGGATCCGCGCCCGGCCTGTAGCGGGTGGAATCGAATGCTCGGTCGAGGATGATGGCCCGGGTATTCCCGACGAGAAGAAGCTCCAACTCTTCAGACGTTTCGAGACGGTGGAGGGGAGGAACACGGGGCACGGACTGGGGCTCTACATTACCCGGTCGCTCGTGGAAAGGTACGGGGGGAGTTGTTCGGTCACTGACCGGGTCAAAGGACGCCCGGGCGAGGGTCTCGCCGTCCGTATTCTGCTGCAGCCCGGCAAAGCCTCAGGTAATCCCTGTGCATCGAAAGATTCCACATCGCTTGAAACGAACAGGAGAGAAGTGAACGCGGAGGTGCACCGCACATGAGTGAGAGACCAGGAGGGTTAAGCAAGTTCGTCGCCCCAGAGTTCGTCTGCGGGGTGGGAGCCCATCGGCTGGTTGGTCAGTATGCAAAGAACATTGGAGGCCGAAGAGTGCTCCTTGTCACAGACCCAGGTGTGACCAGGGTTGGGCATACTTCCTCCGTCGCCGATGCCCTGGAGGAGATGGGGGTCGATTATGTAATCTTCGATGGTGTCTCCGAGAACCCGAGAATCGGAGAGGTCGCCGAAGGGGCACGCCTGTTCTGCGAAGAGGGATGCAACGCGCTCGTTGCCGTCGGGGGGGGGTCCCCCATGGACTGTGCCAAGGGGATCGCAGTCGTTGCAGGAACAAAACGACCCATCGAGGAGTTCGAAGGGGTCGACCGTATCGATCAGCCCGGCCCTCCCCTGATCTGCGTTCCTACAACGGCAGGATCGTCGGCGGACGTCTCGCAGTTTGCGATTCTGGCCGCACCTCAGCGCCGGGTGAAGTTCGCCGTGATCTCGAAGAGTATTGTCCCCGACGTCTCCCTGCTCGATCCGAACCTGCTTCGCACGCTCTCGCCTGAATTGACAGCCAACACCGGACTGGACGCACTCACGCATGCCGTCGAAGCCTACGTCTCGACAGGTGCTTCCCCGATCACTGACATCTTCGCCCTTTCGGCGATTCGCCGCCTGACCACCTACCTCCCGCTCGCCTTCCAACATCCGGACTCCGTCGTCTACCGGGAAGAGACCATGCTTGCCAGCCTCGAGGCTGGACTCGCCTTTTCGAACGCGAGCCTGGGGGCCGTGCATGCACTTGCCCATAGTCTCGGAGGCCTCCTCGACATACCTCATGGGGTCTGTAATGCCGTCCTGCTGGAGCACGTAGTTGATTTAAACTTCACAAGCGCTTCCGAACGCTACCGTGCTGTCGCGGTGGCGTTCGGCCTCGAGGTCGATCGAGCACCTCCGGGGGTCGTCCATGCAGTGCTCAACGATCGAATCGCATCATTCCGGCGGCTCCTAGGCGTCGACCAGACTCTTGCCGTTTGCGGGATGAGCGCCGGGGACATTCCAGAACTGACGCAGAACGCGCTGCAAGATCCCTGCATGCTGACGAACCCCCGTGTCCCCGACGAAGAGATGGTCCAGAGGTGCTATGAGCGGGCCCTCTGAACGGACGTACCAGGACCGACTTCGCGAATCGATCCTGGGACTCGGCGAGCATTCGACACATAAAAGCCATTATCCAGAGTTGCAGCGCCGACTCGATGAGTTGGAGAGGTTCCGGTTTCTCCTCGACCGTTCAAATGATCTCTTCTTCCTTGTTCGAGAGGAGGACGGCCAGATCGTGGATGCAAACGCCTCGGCATGTTCCCGATTGGGACTGGGATCCAGAGAGGTGATCGGACAGGAATTTGTCGACCTACTCGTCGAAGACGCGATCTCGCTCGTCGAACAGACAGTGACTGCCCGGTTCAGGCGCAGCGGAGAGGAACCACTCTGGGTCGAGATCACCATGCAGCGCGCCCGTTTTTCCGGCGAGGCGTATGTCGTCGTCGTCGCGCGCGACGTGACGGAGCGAAACCAGATCCTGGAAGCCCTGACCGAATCTGAGAACCGGTACCGCGGTGTCGTCCAGCAGGTGACCGACGGGATCCTGATCGTGGAGCCACACGGGGGAGCGATAGAGGATTCGAACCGTGCGGTGGCTGACCTGCTCGGATATTCCCATTTCACCCTCCTGGGTATGCATACCCGCGACCTCGTCGCACCAGGATTCCACCTTCCGCTGGAGGGTGCAACGACCGAATGTCAGCTCCTTCGTAGCGACGGCACAAGCGTCCCGGTCGAGGTGACGGTCACACCGATCTCCTACGGTGACGAACGCCTGGTGAACTGTTATGTAATTCGGGATATCTCAGCCCGGTACGAGCTCGATCGGATCAGGCGAGAGGCCCACGAGCAGCTGCAACAGAACATCCTCCAGTTCGCGACCCTTGGCGACCATATACGAAATCCGCTCGCTGTGATCGTCGGTCTCGCGGATCTGCTCGGCACACCTGATGCTGATCGGATTATTGTGCAGGCGCGAGAGATTGACCGGATTGTGGACCAGCTCGATCGGGGCTGGATCGAGTCGGAAAAGGTACGTTCATTTCTGCGCCGGTATTACTGATTCACTTTCACGGCGCGATCGTAACCCTTCTTTTTTCTCAACGTTAACAACTCCGTATCGTGTTGGACAGGGTAACACCTCTCGGAAAGGTCGCGGCACGCCTCGCTGAGACGATAGATGGACGACGGGAGTACACCGTCGTTAAGAACGACAACATCTTTCGCTCCAGTTTTATCGATCAGCACCTCTTCTCGAGCGAATACGAGAGGGCCAGATCCCTGCTGTCTGATCTTCTGGAGCAGTACAGAGGTGTGGGCTTGCAAGAGGCCCTGGGAGGTGGTCAAGTCATGGGGCCGCTCGGAAAGACCTGGATCATCCGATCATCAGAACCGGCCCCAAGCTCCTCTCCCGCCCCCCAAGCTGCCCTTGACCGGCTTCAGAGGGATCTTCGGCTGGTCCATGGAATCGGGCCGACCCTCGAGTCCCGACTGCGATGTCGGGGGTACGATGGTATTAAGGATCTCTGCTGGCACCGACGGTTCGCCCCGGCGGCTCGTGGTGTCCTCGAGATCCTCGAGATGGGCACTCCAGCGGCGATTGCACGGGTCTGCACCGAGAGGCATGGTCCGTCCCATCCTGGGGTCTTTCTCGCGACTGAGCTCTATCGGGAGGAGGAACACATCTATCTCGACCTGGAGACCCTGGGTCTCTTCTCACGCCCGGTGATCCTCTTCGGGCTGGCGCGGATCCGGGACGGCCAGGTGGAGGTCGAACAGCACCTCGTGACCGACCTCGCTTCCGAGCGTGGAGCGCTCGCTGCCGCCCTTCAGGCAATTCGTCACGGGAGTCTGCTCATCAGTTTCAACGGGCGATCCTTCGATGTCCCGTACCTCGCCGAACGGGCCTCTTTTTACAGCCTTCCGTTCCTCGCCCCTCATCACCACATGGACCTCCTCCCCCTTGCACGGCGATGCTGGCGGGACCGTCTCCCCAACTGTCGTCTCGGGACGATCGAAGCTGGAGTGCTGGGACATCACCGCAGGGACGATCTCCCCTCCGCGATGGTTCCTGAGTTCTACGCTGCGTTCCAGCGCTCGGGCAACCCGGGTCCCCTTGTCCCGGTTATCACCCACAATCGCCAGGACCTCGTCTCCATGGTCCATATCGTCGCATCCCTCCGCGAGGCCTGCCATGCGGCGTAGAGTCGGGCTCGCGCCGGGAGACCCCGGGGTTGCTCATGTCGAGTCTCGCCCAGGTACCAGTGCCAGGTACACCCTGCCTGGCGACCCCCTGCCTCCACCACTTGCAACCTGGCTTGACCGGGACGGGATACGGCTCTATGAGCACCAGGTGCAGGCGATTGAGGAGGTCCGGGGGGGACGCGACATCGTCATGACGACGCCGACAGCCTCGGGCAAGACACTCGCTTTTACCCTGCCGGTGCTGGAACGGCTCATCAAAGAACCGGGTGCCACAGCGCTCTACCTCTATCCAACCAAGGCGCTTGCCAACGACCAGTTGCGGACTCTGAGGGAGATTGAGCGAGCAACCGGTTTCGCGACCTCCCCCGCGGTGTACGACGGCGATACCCCTGTCCATGCGCGCCCTGGTATCCGGAATCGGTCGAGGATTATCCTCTCGAACCCGTACGAACTCCATCACGTACTCCCCTGGCATGCAAAATGGCATCGGTTCCTCTCAGGGCTTCGAATGGTCGTCATCGACGAGGCACACCGATATCGCGGCGTCTTCGGGGCGAATGTCGCATTACTTATCCGCCGCCTGAGGAGAATCAGCAGGCACCACGGCAGTGACCCGCTCTTCATCCTGTCAACCGCGACCCTCGCGAACCCCGAGGAGTTCGCCGAGGTGTTGACTGGACGGAGCGCCACGCTGATCGAACGGAGTGGGGCGCCACAGGGCCCCCGTCGTTTCGTGCTCTTCAATCCCAGGACTGGCAGTGGAGCGTCCATGCTCTCCGAAGCAAAACGAGTCTTTCTCGACTGCATGGACGAAGGGCTTCAGACCCTCTGTTTCGCACCCTCCAGAAAGACGGCCGAGTTGCTCGCTGCCTGGGCCCGTGAGGAGTTCGTAGATCCGGAAAGGATCGCGACGTACCGGGCGGGCTACCTCACCGAGGAGAGGCGCGAGATTGAACGAGGGCTGAAAGAGGGGCGGTTGAAGGGGGTGGTGACCACGAACGCGCTCGAACTCGGGATTGATGTCGGGGGGCTCGATGCGGTGGTGATCGCGGGGTACCCTGGCTCGATCGCGGCCACCTGGCAGCAGGCTGGGCGTGCAGGCAGGACCGGTGAACCGGCTCTTGCGGTTCTTGTAGCAAACGAAGGCCCGCTCGACCAGTATTATATGAACCACCCACAGGAATTCTTTGGACGCCCGCACGAGCATGCCAGCCTTGATCCGTCCAACCCGGCAGTACTCGCCGGCCATCTCCTCTGCGCCGCTGCCGAGCTACCCCTATCCGATCTCGATCTTCCCCTCTTCGGGAGAGGCTACACCTCACTTCTCGAACCCCTCGTCACCCACCACCTCCTCCGCGAGACTCCCTGGGGGCACATCTACTCAGGTCAAGGCCGGGCGGCGGACATTGTTGACCTCTCCGGGATGGACGACGAACGCTTTACGGTGATCACCGGCGGAGTACTCCTTGAGACCCTGGACCGCGGTCAGGCCTATCGAGAGGCCCACCCGGGCGCCATCCTCCTTCACCAGGGGGAGACCTACCAGGTGACGTCAATGAACCTCGATACCCGTTGCTGTACGGCGGAGCCCATCGAAGTCGATTATCTCACGCAACCGATCTTTTCAACCTCGATCACACCGGGGGTGATCGACGACGAGAGTTTTTTTGGAGAGTTAATCGTTTGCACGGGGGAGGTCACGGTCGTCCAGGAGTTCCCGGGCTATCGAATCCGCCGATTCGGCGAGACGGTCGGAGTCCTCCCACTCGATCTCCCGCCCCTCTCCTTCGAGACGATCGGCTGCTGGTGGACGGTCGCACCGGGGCTCGTCTCGGAACTCACGGATGCAGGGATTGATCCAGCCGGCGGGATCCACGGCGCCGAGCACGCCCTGATCGGGGTTCTTCCCCTTCACATCCTCTGTGACAGGAACGATGTCGGCGGCTTCTCCACACTCCAGTTCTCCCTTGTTGGGCAGCCCGGCGATGGACATCCTGGGATTTGCTTCTACGACAGCCTTGCGGGAGGAACGGGTCTCGCCCGAAAGACGGCCAAGCTCCTCCCGGAGGTAATCGCAACGGCTCTTGAACTTGTCCAGGGCTGCCCGTGCGAGGCGGGATGCCCGTCCTGCATCTACTCGCCGAGATGCGGCAACGGCAACCAGCCGCTCGATAAGCGAGGGACCGAGATCGTTCTCAAGTCTCTGCTCGAAATGGCAACAACCGGATAAGCCAGAACCACCTATGATAATCCGATGACCGAGGTCTCACCCGCGATGGAGGCCTACCTGGAAGGACTCCAGGCCCAGCTCGCCGAGGCGATCGTCATCGCCAGCGAAGCACGGAGCCGCGGGCTTGATCCGACGACCGAGGTCGAGATACCGATTGCGAACGACCTCGCCGACCGGGTGGAGGCGCTCCTCGGCATTCGGGGTGTGGCAGCCCGGATCCGAGAGCTCGAGGCGGAGATGTCGCGCGAGGAAGCAGCCCTTCGGATCGGGGACGATTTCGTCGCTCGCCGGTTTGGGGAGACCACGAGGGAGGAGATCCTGGATCACGCGATCCGGACCGCGATGGCGCTACTGACCGAGGGTGTTGTATCGGCACCAACCGAGGGGATCGGTAAGGTTGGACTGGGGCGCAACGACGATGGGAGCGAGTACCTGAAGATCTACTATGCAGGCCCTATCCGCTCTGCAGGCGGGACCGCGCAGGCCCTCTCTGTCCTGGTGGGCGACTACGTCCGGCAGGCTCTCGGGATCAACCGCTATATTCCGCGCCCTGATGAAGTCGAGCGGTACGTGGAGGAGATCCGGCAGTATAACTCCATCATGAGCCTCCAGTACCTACCGGGAGAGAACGAGATCCGACTGATCATCCAGAATTGCCCGGTCTGCATTGATGGGGAGGCGACCGAGCAACAGGAAGTGTCGGGATACCGAAACCTCGAACGAGTCGAGACCAACACGGTCAGGGGCGGAATGGCCCTTGTGATCGCCGAGGGTGTCGCCCTGAAGGCGCCGAAGGTGCAGAAGAATGTCCGCAAGATGAAGATGGAAGGGTGGGACTGGCTTGAGACCCTGATCAGTGGAGCGTCCAGAACCTCCGATGATGATATCGGTGTGAAACCGCGGGACAAGTATCTTCGGGACCTGATCGCCGGTCGACCGGTGTTCTCCCACCCGATG
Organism: uncultured Methanospirillum sp.; assembly: GCA_964386835.1. Taxonomy (GTDB): domain Archaea; phylum Halobacteriota; class Methanomicrobia; order Methanomicrobiales; family Methanospirillaceae; genus UBA288. The sequence continues at coordinate 11,983 of CAYLUL010000010.1, read as the reverse complement.
CGGACGGGTGGTTTCCGTCTCCGCTATGGTAGATCGCGCAACACCGGGTTCGCGGCGGCGGGGCTCAACCCGGCGACCATGCATATCCTTGATGACTTTCTCGCTGTCGGCACCCAGATGAAGGTGGAGCGACCGGGAAAGGCGGCCGGGATCGTGCCCGTGGACACGATCGAAGGGCCGACAGTGCTGCTACGGAACGGGGACCTGGTCCGGATCGACACCCTTGAGGAGGCGCACCGGTTACGGCCCGAGGTGATCTCGATCCCGGACGTCGGCGAGATCCTGATCTCATACGGCGAGTTTCTCGAGAATAACCACGTACTGGTTCCCGCCGGATACTGCGACGAGTGGTGGCGGCTGGAGCACGAGGCGGACCCGCCGACCGACGAGATCGAGGCGATCGGATATGCACTGTCGGGTGGATACCTCCACCCCTCGTTCCAGCCGTTTCTCGATGATCTGCAGCCCGACCAGGTCCGTGCCCTCGCCGACTGGATCGTGGCGAACGGACGCCTTGAGGGGACGGGGCTCCACCTCCCCAATGCCCCAGATTTTAAACGGATTCTCGAGGAGGCGCTTGTCATCCACCAAGTCCGCGACGGAGAGATCGTGATCGAGCCCTGCCTGGTGCTGCTCGCCTCCCTCGGACTCGATCTCGGACTCCGACATCGGTCCTCCTGGGACGATGCACCTGGACATGACACCCTCGCCCTCCTCCAGCACCTTTCCGGGATGAGGATGCGGGCGAGAGGCGGAATCCGCATCGGGGGACGGATGGGACGACCCGGCAAATCGAAGCCCCGCGAGATGAAGCCCCCGCCTCACGCCCTCTTTCCCGTGGGGGAGGCGGGCGGCTCCCGGCGTTCGATACAGGAGGCATCGTCGTATGCCGTGCGGCCGAACATGGATGGAGGTGTCATCACTGCCGAGGTCGGGGAACGACGGTGCCCAGGTTGTGGTGCGGTGACGTTCAGGAACCTCTGCGAATGTGGGGCCCACACCGAGCCCGTCTTCCGCTGCCCCCGGTGCAATCGACTGGTTGAGGGGGAAGTCTGCCCCGCATGCGATGCAGGAAGCAGTTGTTCGCAGCGTGTGCCGATCAACATCCGCGACGAGTTTGCCGCCGCGATGGAACGGTGCGGGCTGCGTTCCGGACAGGTGACGCTGGTCAAGGGGGTCAAGGGGATGATCTCCCGTGAGAAGGTGGTAGAAGACCTTGCAAAGGGAGTGCTTCGGGCAAAGGCCGGGCTCTACGTCTTTAAGGATGGCACGGTCCGCTATGACATGATTGACCTGCCAGTGACTCATGTCCGACCGGGCGAGATCGGGGTCGAGCCGTCGCTTTTGGTGACCCTCGGATACCCGACCGACATCGATGGGAGGTCGCTCGAAGACCACGATCAGGTGATCGAATTGAAACCCCAGGACATCCTGGTCTCAGAGAAGTGCGGGGAGTGGCTCGTGCGCGTGGCGTCCTTCATCGACGAGGAGCTCGAGCGCGTCTACGGTCTCCCCCCGTACTATCGGGTCCAGAAGCCGGACGACCTCGTGGGCCGCCTCATGATCGGGCTCGCCCCGCACACCTCCGCCGGCGTCCTATGCCGCCTCCTCGGGTTCACCAGGGCGAACGTTGGGTATGCCCACCCGTTCTTCCACGCAGCAAAAAGGCGCAACTGCTTCTTTGGCGAGACCGAGATCGAGGTCTGGGACTATCAAGGTTCCTGGCGACGAGTTCCGATCCGGGACTTTGTCATCGAGCAGTTCGACCTCACCCGGGCCGATCTCGACCACACAGGCACCTTCTGGTCGGACCCCGTTCGACCCTTCGCCACGAAGGCCGTCGACCAGAATGGGCGTCCGCGCGTCCGGCGGATTACGGCGGTCTCGGTCCACCGGGCACCCGAGACGCTCATCCGGATCGAGACGGGGCAGGGGCGGGCGCTCGCGGTCACGGACGACCACGCGATGCTCGTCCTCGAGGAGGACCGGGTCCGGCGTCTTCGAGCCATCGAACTCCGTGTCGGGGATCCGCTGCCGGCATCCGTCGGCGCCTCGGTGATTGCGGATCGGGTCGTACGGATCGAGCGGGTGCCGTGCCCTGACGACCGGGTCTACTGTCTTACCGTCGCTGACGATCACTCGGTGCTCGCCAATGGTATCTTTACGGGCCAGTGCGACGGCGATGAGGATTGCGTCATGCTCCTCCTCGACGGCCTTCTGAACTTCTCCCGCCGGTTTCTACCTGAGACACGCGGGGGCTCCATGGACGCCCCGCTCGTCCTGACGACGCGCCTGGACCCGAAGGAGATCGACAAGGAATCCCTCAACGTCGATGTCGGGAGCGGATATCCTCTCGAGTTCTACCTTGCTGGACTGGAGTTCATTCACCCAAAGGAGCTTGACCACCTGATCGACCGCGTTGAGCGGAGGCTCGG